>JAIRUC010000238.1 GCA_031254615.1 Treponema sp.
TATTGATAAGAACAAAGCTGGTAAACGGAAGTATATCCTGACTCCGACAGTTGTTTGCGTTGATTCGGGACAAAGGTTTGTTCTTAACGGAGATGAATATGTTTATCCAAACGATGCCAAGAAAATTATCGTCAACGAATTTGGTACCGACAATATGCGGGAAGAAGATGACATTAAGCAGGCTTATAAGGATAATGTAAAGCTTGATATGCTAGAGATTACACCGGACAACATCAAGAAATACGCGGATTCCGAGGACAACGATTCCGTGTTCGGGATTCCCGAAGTCAAACGCTTTAAGTGGTTTGAAGCATGCCTTGGAAAGTTGCAGGAATCGGAACTTAACAGTAACGATAAAATGGCGGTCAACCGCTATGAATTTTTAGCGCAAACTATATTGAAATACTGTAAGTAAAATTTATTTAAGGAACGACATAAAATGAGTGAAGATAATCGCCGTCTACCGGACAACGCTGAATTGTATAAATTAGTCAAAGATATGTTGTCTCATGACAAGGTTATGGCTAGGTGTGTTTTGGGACGAAATCAAAACGTGTTAAAAGATGATGAAGAGTTTGAAAACTGCCGTGAGCAATCGTTTTTGCTTATCAAATGGATGGGCAATTTGGTAACGCTTGCCGGAGCTTTCCTTTATTCTAAATTTAATATGTGGCGTTCCGAAACCGGCGCGCACCCTACCGATAAAGCGAGACCTAACGCTTTGTATCTTAAAAGATTGCTTGCGGGTGTTCAAAGCACCGACGCTTATTTTGATCAGGCATCGTCGGGACTTCGGGTGTTAAGGGTTTTGGATGGGCTTTATGACAGTTTCGATATGAACTTCCTCGTAATAAAATATATCATCATCAATTCTCAGATAGAAGCCGGGTTTAATTTTCAAGACGAAGACGATGACAAGCGCGGGCTTTCGCAGTTAATAGGGTTTCCGCATGAGGAATCTATACGGGTAACATGTAATCCGGCAAAAAAATTTAAGCAAAAAGGCTGCAATTTAGCAGCAGCTTTTAATTTTATTTCCATTTTCCGTAATGACCCAAGATTAAAGCAAACAAACGACACGGACAAATACAAAACCAGTGATATTGAGTGCGCTTTTGAAGACATTTTTCGCACTATGGAATTTATGAAACGGGTAAGATTAGATATAGACGGCGAAGGAAATGTCATTTTTATTGAGACCGAAGCAAACGGCGAAGAAAAAAAAATCCCGTCGCATGGAGTAGCCAGAATTTTTGAAACGAAAAAAGGGGAATGTACGGACATTTACAGGTCTGGCACGAATTTGCCTAGGGATTGGACAATTGATTTTTATCTTTTAGAGAGAATCGAATATTTTCCGGCCCCCGACGCGAATAATGCCGCATTAACTTTTTCGTATCAAGCCTTTGATGAGAGCGATTCGGCATTAGTCTATTTTTCTGAGAAGGACGGCTTAATACCGGAGGATTGTGATTTTGAAATCACAAGAGAAAAATCAGCGGTTGATTGTTATAAAAGGATCAGCGGTTATTTACCGGGTACGCGCTCGGCATCGTCGTTTTTTCGGGGAATGATTACAACACATTACCGTTACCATAATGTTTTGTCGCCGTCCGTCGTGGACGCAATAGACGATGACAGAGACGCAAAAACCAGGATTCTCAGGGAATTTGTCAAGAATGATGAAACCCCTTTTAAGGAAGCATTAGAGCCTACTTTTAAGACCCTTGAGCACGCACTCGGCAAAACATTCCCGATTGACTGGAAAGATAAAATTGAAAATCTGTGCGAGTATATATTAAGCGACGAATATCGTTTCAGGAGGGTAATAGACTGGGATACCCTGATGGCGAGAATCCTTATTTACGAGGGGCCTTCGGAGATCGTAAGGACGGCTTTACTGCACAACGAGGCTTACACGTACACGACAGATGATAAGAAAAAAATTGAGAAAGTTTGCGACCAGATTATCGCGGGACTTGAAATGCGTTACATTGATAATATTTTTGATGCGCTTACCGTGTCTCAAAAACAAAAAGAAAATTATTCCGTATTAAGGCCGAGCATAAATAATCTAAAAGAATACTTTCCAGGCAGTTACACTATAAAGATGGAGTGTAAGGCTCTTGCACAGTCGTATATCAATACGATTGTCAATACGCTTACAAAAATAGATAACAAGGACAATAAGGCGGAAAACAACAAGTTTGCTGAAAACAGTATTCAGGATACGCTTGAAATACTTAAGGCATACAAATCCGAAAAAAACCAAATTAATGTGGACAATGCATTTTTAAGGACGATTAAGGCGTTTCTTTTGTTTTATGCCGGCATTTTTAAGAGCTGTCGTTCACGCATGAGTTATGAATTTGAAAAGAGTTCGATAATTTTATCTCCTAAAGAAATCGAAAAGTGGCAGTATAAAATTGAGGATGAGTTTTTTTTAGGCGTAGCCGAAAAAGCCGCCGAACTTACCAAAAAATTTAAGGCTGAAACTGAGGCCGATGCCATGTTGGCGGTTCAAGTTGCGTTAAAGGAGCTTTTGAGCTTTGCCGATATGTCGTCGGAGGACGAGCGGTATTATTTTGCCGTGCTTGCGCGTACACCTATAAACGCTCAAAAACTTAAAAAGATTTTTTGCGTGGACGACAAGGGTAATTTGATATTCGAAGACAATCGCAAAGAGGTTATTGACTTTGAGCAAGCGGTTGAGTACAAGCTTTTAACAGGATATTTAGAAAACATCGTGCGGTTTTTGGGGGGCGATGACATAAACGAAGATAAAAGCAAAGAGCAGGAACCCGACAAAAGCAATTATACAGGATACAAGGAGTTTGTAAAAAAGGTTGTATATCCGCAAATCGTAACCTTTGCGAAACACCGCGAGGATTGCGACGCCAATGACTGCCTGATTATGGACCATACGGGCGCGTTTGCTGGCTGGCATGATGGTGAGGTTCAAATACTTACGGAGTTCAAATTCACTATTAATCATTCATATTATGCTATGCCGAATTTGAACCGCATTGAGACCGAGTGGTGGGTAGACCCTATATTGATTTCTTGTTACAGATTTGACGAGGAGGTACGCAAAGCGTCTGTCGGCGCCAGCAACTAAAATGAATATAAAAAACGAAGAAAGCTTTTCGGAGCAGTATACAATTATAAGCTATTCTCATGCGGATACCGAGGCCGTTAAGTCGGAGCTTGAGGCATTTGACAAAAACGGCATCTGTTATTGGTTTGATGAACGCATGACGGGTGGTAAGGGGTATGACACTCAATTTTTTGAGATTCTCGATAATAAAAACTGCAAGGGTATTGTATTTTTTGTCAGCGATGCTTTTTTGTTGTCTGAGCCCTGTGCGGGAGAGATGAAACATTTTAAAGAAGAACACGGAATCGCCAACCCCGATAAATTTTGTCTTTTTGTTTTACCGAACGGATATCCATACGACGATAAAGCCGCCATAGAAAGCAGTGTAGTTAAATACGTAGAAAATAACCCCGGTATGCTAAAAAAGCTGATGCAGGCCGGCCAAAATATCGACTTATTTTTAGAGTTAAACCTCGGCGGCATGAGTATACACGCGACAAGAGGAAATAATTACATCGGTATTTATTGTGAAGAAGGACAGTTGTTTTACAATGCGGGTATTTTTTATGGATATAAGCAGATTGGAAACGAAATTTTCGGTTACTTTCCGCAAAACCCAAGGCGACCGAGTGCATCGGATATTAAATTGGATATAGAAAAGGAAAGCAAACCAAGAAAAGCAGATAAAGAGCCTGCTTATTATGCGTCCATTGAATGGCTTGTTATTAAAGATAACGAGCAGACGCAAACACTTTTAAGTAAGGAATTGTTATTTGCGGTGGATTATCTGAGCTTGAAACATCCGTTTCAACCCACAGGTAAAACAGTTGAAGATGAAATAAGAGATTATTTTTGGGAGTATTTCAGACCAGATGAAAACGATAAGAGAACAATAAAAAAAGTGCGTTTTTTGTCCAAAGATGAGTTGAACGTGCTGCTTATGCGCAATCAGAGAGACTTGAAAAAAAAATACGAGGTGCTGTCGCCCAAGCCAACCTTTTTTGCTCAAATATCCAACCGTAAAAACATCACTGCATTTTGGCTCGCAGGAGATATAAATGATGCAAGACGGGTCGACGCGGCAACAGAAAGCATGTCAGAAGAAAAAGCCGGAGTCGAGTTGTACTATGTCAGGATAGTCGTTGAAGTTGAAAAACCAGTTGTCGCTGAAAATTGTTGAAGAAAATAATATCTCTCATTCCCCTCCTTTCGCCGCACGTATAAACTTAGGTATATATTTAATTATATCCCGGTCATTCTCCTTGAAATCCCGCTTCGGCTCTTTCCCAGCCCGGCGCTCTAATTCCCTGTATGCGGCGCTGATTCCATCCAATTCATCCCAGGAAGCAAGGCACACATGCAGCCGTTTTTCTGAACATCGGCGTGAATATTCAAGAGGATTTTTGTTACCGTTATATTTAAACCGTTGGCGCATTTCTTCTATGCTTATAGGACGATACCCCATAGCCGCGTGAAAGGCCATCCAGCGCAGGTGTTCGGTTTGCGCAAGAATCTCAGCCAACTCACTGTCCTCAGTCAGAACGTCTTTGTTTATTACATCATCCTTTTTAAGTTGCGCCAACTTAAGCATAGCAGGAATAAAATCCGCAGAAGCCCTGTTGCTTTCCTGTGAAAACCAGTCATGTTCATACCATGAATTTCCGCCATAGATTTCTTTATAAGTATCGCTTATAGTTTTTGCCATAAGATCGGTTTTTTCGCGGATTATTATCGATTCTTTGTATGTTTCCTCCTGATGCCCGCAGACGAATATCTCTCTATCCTGCTTTACTTCATGCAAGCATCTATTCCCTTCCAAAACAGCTATAAACGGAAGTGCAATGTTGTTTCGTTCATAGTGTAACCGTATATCCATCGCTGTCTGTTTATTTAATTCATCGTCGTTTATCGCAGCGACAATGTAATCTACTTCATGGTTTTCTCTTAACAACTTAAAAAAAACTTCGTCCCGCACATTAATGCTCCTAAAATCCATATCACAGCAAAGATTTAATGACGGATGGCAATGCATGAAATGTTCGTGCAAGTGCTCAATATCACGATCAATAATAATTGCATGCATACGGCTTCCGACAAACTGCCCGTTCATTATCAAACGTAAAAGCGCATTTTGTCCCACTGCTCCGAAGCCAATTATCAATACGGTAAAATCACGAGTCGCAACACCATTTTTAAGACCAAGACCAACACATTCATAGGGAGGGTGGTTCTCAAGCATCAGCCTGACCAATAAATCAACTTCATTGATAATATGAAATGTGTAGGGATATTTACGATTTTCACCTTCTTTTGCCTGTGAAGTTGTCTCAATTCTCTCCCTTTCCCACTCTGATAACGTAAACGCAAAAATATCCAATCTTTCAGGTTTTACGTTTTTTCCTTTTGCATATTCTACTACAAGATGCGCATCATCCGATATGGATGTGCTATTCGGCATCAGAATTACATTATATTTTTTGTTGCGCCCGCTCCATTTTCCCAGCCTTGCTTTTTTCATGTAGAATTCAAAATTATTTTTCCTGTCCAGCACTTTGACAATACCGCCAAAATGAGATGCTTTTTCGTATGTTTTTTTTTCATCATCGTCTTCTTCGATCAAAAAAATAACAAGACGTTTTACATCTGAATGTTTCCGTGAAGCATCGTGAGTACTAATGTTTTCGCCTAACAAAAGGGCGTTTTTATCACTTCCTTTAATAACATATACTTCCTTATGAAAACCGAAGCACATACGAAAATTATCAATAAATTTCCTGCCAAATAGTGAAATTAAAGCAGCTTGTATTAACATTAACGCTGACACATGGCTCAGCCAAAAAATAATTTGCAGCCAAATGTTTTCGGTCAACCATTGTGTCCCTTGCATGCTAGTCAAAATCCCATGGTCATCATTAAGGGCTAGCATACGCGCGGTGCTGAATATTCCATGCAATGCGGCAAACAATATGTTAGCTAAACCTTCACCGAATGACAAATAGGCGGCTGTATATAGTAAAAAACCAACTACAACAAAGCCGGCACAAATTGATAACACTATACGTTTGTTTTGTGCCATTAAGTAGAATACGCCAAGCGTAAAAATGACAAGTAAAATTAAGACCAAACGTATTATAAGGAAAATTAACATTTATATTACCTCCTATAAAACTGTTGATTATTTTAGCGCAATTCCAACGGCCATTCCTTATAAAACGGCGATGTCTTCCTATACCCCGGTCCATACACAAGCGGATACTGTTCGGCGAATTTCACAAACCCGATCCCATAAGCGTCATTGCGTCCCCGTGTGTAAATCTCCTGCCGCTTAGCGTATGAAACTTCATTTAAAAACAGCAAATACTGAATTTCCGTCCATTTGGCCATACCCTCATAAACAATCAATTCCTTATCTATACCGTAATGAGAACGTATTTTTGTCCTGTTCCAGTTTATGTACTGCCAGATGTGCGTTAATTCATGAACAATATTTGCGGCAGCCGCTATTTTGGGAGCGCCGTTTTCAACATAAATAGTATATCCGTCCGAATCCTTTTTTGCAAAAGCCAGAATACGGCCGTCAAACCCCGGAGTCGGAACAAACTTTTCACCGCACAGCTTCGCTATCTTTTTTGCGTCAGCCATACGAACCTTGATTGCGACATTAATACGAATGCCAAAGAATGTTTCCATGTTACGCAAAGCGTTCTCGTAAAGCCGGGTGAACTGGGCAACGGTTTTCATGGCTGAATTTGCGCATTGCGTACAACGTTCCCGGCCGTCTGCCAAAATGTCATACTCGCCGCCGGATAACTCTACCGCACAGAAATCGCAATAATGCGCGTCTGTCTTTTCAAAATAATCAGTTTCGACTTTTATCCGCGCGGCAATATCAGAATTAAGACGAGCCTGTTCCAACGCGCTTTTATCATAACAATGCAGTGACAGGAAATTCAGGGTTTCCTCTAAATTCATTGCGGGATCAAGGGATTCATAACCATAGAACAAATAACAGCTGTCGCTGTACTTATTGGGCGGAACAGGCGGCGGTATAACAACTGGCAAATTCGATTCATCGTTAATCGTAATATCCGAAGGAAACTCGTAATACTCTGAAGAGATATCAGCTTCAATTTGTTCGGCGGCAGGTTCCGTCTCTGCGGCTATTTCGCTCTGTTCATCCTTGTCCAACAATTCTGATTTCTCAAATTTCGCTTCAAGCCATGACAAATAATCCGCCATGATTTCCAGCAAGCGGGTGATATTACGTTCAACGGAAACAAGCAAACCCAAATCGATCTCACAATCCTCAATGATATAAATCGCTGTTTCATCATCAAAACCGTGAAGCTGAACAGAGTTTAAAAGATTTGCAACATTTGATGCGGTGCCGGATTGCATCTTTACCGTTGCGCTGATATAGTGGTAACCCTCAGGATAAAGGGTAACAAAAATCTCATTAAACAGCGCCGCCATTGTAAAACGCACGTTCTCACTGACTTCAGGCAGTTTTAAACACAGCACAGCTTTATTTTTGTATGTCCGTTCCGGGATATTATTCAAATCCACCTTATGAGCAGACGCAAGATTATCAAGGGATGTAAGTTCATAATACCCATGTGTCTTGACTGTTATATCGCAGAAGCCTCGGCGCAATTCCACTCCCCTACTTGTACGACAGGAACCCATCGCAGGATCAAGCGAAAAACCGGACAGTGAATATTCCCTGCGCTGGCGATAACTCTTTCGGTCTGTGATATGATCTGCTGCGCGCCGAAGTACAACACCGCTTTCCGCCGTGATGGTCTGAACCTGATAATACTTGCCCGAATATATCAGCATCTGCCCCGGCAGGTATTTTTGAAACACCTGACCGTACAGCATAGCCCCGATGTAATAATTTTTGTCCTTATCATCCTCTATGATAAAATAGGCGTTAGAGAGAGTTCTGGCATAAACTGCGAATTTTGAATCATTATCATGTATAGAAAAATACAAAGACTTTTCTTCATGCTCATAATTCTCTACCGCGCTTACGTTCTCTACATCGCAGTGTTTTTTTACAAGTTCAGAAAATTTTTCAAAAGCCTTTGTTCCAGCATAATTAATACCAGCAAGGGATAATTTATATTTTAACTCCTCTTCACTGACCTTACCGCCGAACATGCGCATAACAAGAGATGCCACGGTGTTCCGTTCCGTACGGGTGTAATCCGGAACAAAGGAAGGTATCGCTTTTGGATCTGCAGAGAAAATTAAAGCGTTTTTCTTATCTACCATATAGTCACGCAGCAGATAGTTTTCGCTTATAATATTTACAAATCCCTGATTTTTTGCCCGCGTGGAATAAAGGCGGGTCATTTCAAAAAGATTATTGAATTCATCCTCAACGGTAATGAAGGCATTATTGTTCACGCCCAAGTTCCACAAGTTTGCATCAACTTTAAACACCTCGGCTAAAGTTTCCTGGCTCTGCGCATAACCAATATAACCGCAGATAGTATTGTAATATTGTCCGGCTATCCACCGCATATCTAATACGGGGAAACGTTCACTGCTTACCCAAACAGCGCTTGCAATCTGATGCCGCAACGCCACAGAGGACAACTCGGTTCCAACACCCAGATAGCGGGCAATATTTGACAGTATTTTGTGATGCAGAAAAGCCCCATGCGCGTTCCAATACATTAATGAGCAGTTGGCAAGGGTTGGAACCGTAGCGTATACTTCTGTCAGGTTTACCTTGAAAATATGGGAAAGAGTATCGACAAGGCCGTCGCAGTTACGGTCAACGGAACAATAAACAATTTTCCCCTCCCCTTTTCCAAGCTGGTCAACAATAAGAGAAAGACCGATTTGTCCGGTAGAAACAATGCGGGAAGGCTCAATCAGTAAAACAAAACCGACTTGATTTAAAAACTCCTCATGTACGTCTAAAATACGGCGGTTATGCACATCGGCAAAACGCAGAACAGCCACATCACATTCGGTCTTCCGTTCTGTCAGTATATCGGTTTTCCATAACTCAGACGTTCCGCAAAAAGAGGCAATTCCGTTATGCATCCAGTTCCGTACATCTTCGGCTGCGCTGTCACGTCCGACAATAACCAGCGCTTTTTCAAAAGACAGCAGCCGCCGGACAAGAGGAAGCACAATATACCCTGTTAAGTCCTGATAAAATGGGGTGTTAATCAACACCGACTTTCCGTTTACCATATCAATGGACGATCTCACAAAACCGGAATCGATGTTATACCCTTTTTCTTTAAGCCCTGTAAAATACTTTGAGATAACAACATCCAGCTCATTTTTACTTTCGGCGAGGTTATCCAGCATGTCAAAGGATGATAAACCAAAAAGACTGTCCGCTGTGTTGTCATATAAAATGCGGTTGTCAAACAAGTCGTGGAATACCCTGCGGAGCATTCCATAATTGGCTACCCGGTAAAATTCATCATCTTCGCCGGCAATATTTGACAACATTTCCTGAAAAGTAAGCCCGGACATAAAAAACAAAACCTCGCCCATAATCAACACGCCGTACACGGGATAAAATGGTGTCATAAAAAAAATCCAGTCGGTATAAACCTGAGAGAGGGCGAGAATTACCGACGAAATGCCTACGGCAAACCAGTAAAATCCCTTCCATAATTTTTTTACCTGACCAAACTCGTCCTTTAACACCCATGCGTTCATGCGCTCGTTATACTCGTAAAATTTACCTGATGTTTGAGAAAACAGAAAACGTGCTTTGCTCCATACAATACTGATAACCGGCAGAAGAATGCCTTTCAAAATAAGGAACGCCCCGGCAATTACCGCGTTAAAAATATAATTGAACCATTTGGTAAGGTTAAGGTTTGCGATAAAAGGAACATACCGGCCAATCAACGCAATAAAGAAACTGATCCTTTCGTTTATTTTATCAGCGAGTAATACTACTATAATACCGTAAATTACAGCAATAAGCGGCAGGATAAACTGCCGAGAACGCTTTTGCTTGCTCAAATTCACCTTGCCGGATAACAGGAGGATCGCGATAAAAGGAGAGATAGCGGATAAAATTTTTATTAGCTCATGTATAGAATTTGACACGGCTACTCCCCTTCCTTGCGGTCATATATTTCCTCACGCGCTAGGTTTATACCCGAGATAAAACTATACGGCGCGTCAAGAGTGATACCTGTATTATGCTGATTCCATTCGTTCTTATCTGTAGAAATATTTCTGGTTCGTTGTTTTATCGCCGAAGTTAATAACTTCATCGTATTTTTCTCCCTGCAGGGAGAAAGCTCGTAGAATTGACATTTGGAAGGCCATTCCATCAGCAACTCATCGCTTATGTTTGTAAAAGACCCTTCTCCTGCCAAAACATCAAGCGGCACTCCATACAGGGAACAGATTGTTTTATCCCTTTCTATTTCA
>JAIRUC010000241.1 GCA_031254615.1 Treponema sp.
CAGAAAAAAAGAAGCCGCCCTTGTCTGCGCGGTGAATTTATTTAACGAAATATACGAAGACCTGTCACATAACAACAGCGAGGGACTTCGGCGCATGGCGGCAAACATCGCGCTGTTAATGCACAATCAGGCTTCGCCGGATGCCCGCATACTGACAGTAGAACCGGGGGTACCACAATCAGGGCAATTTATCGGTTTTTTGCGCTCCGCATTTTTGGAATTGGACCGCCCTCCTTTATCGCCGTGCCCACACTCGGCAGCCTGCCCGATGCCCGGCGGCAAAACTGCCGGTGCAAAAAATCGCTGGTGCCACTTCGCTTTTTCGGCAACAGACGCCCCAAAAGAGCTTTTACGCCTTTCCTCCGCCGCCGGTATCTCCAAGGAGCGGCTTGTTTTAAGTTATTTGCTTGCAGGCAGTCAAACGCAGGCACAGCCATCTGCTAAAACGGCGGAAAAAGTACGGGTAATTTCTGACGCGTTTGCGCTGCCAAACAAAAAAATCGGCAGATACGCCTGCTGTTCAGACGGCCTTGTTCTTCTGACAGGAGACAAAATCCGCATAGAAAAAATCGCTTCTGGAGAGTTAGTTTCAAAGAATTATTTTTCTATTCCCGTAACAGACAGGCGCGATGCAAAAAGCGGCGCATTGATAATGGAGGTAAAATGAACAAAACGCAGTCATTTTCCAGTTTGCATACTCACACCACTTTTTGCGACGGCAAGGATGACATCGAAACAATGTGCCGTGCCGCTTTTGAAAAAAAATTGTGTGCAATAGGCCTTAGCGCCCATGCGCCAATTACCAAAAAGACAGGCATAGAAAGCGACTGGAATTTAAAAGACGATAAATTTGAGGAATATGTTGAACAGGTACTTGCGGCGAAAAAACGCTGGCAGGGAAAACTGGAAGTCCTGCTTGGCTTTGAAGTTGATTATATCAAGGGCTTGCGTTCTGCGCTGGACAGCGACATCACGGCGGTAAATCCGGACTATTTAATCGGCAGCGTTCATTATCTTATTCCTTCAAACGGAGCAAAACCGTTTACGGTAGACGGTCATAGCGAAGAATTTTTACAGGGACTTAACGAAGGTTTCGGCGGCGACGCGCAGGCGCTTATGCACAGTTATTACGATGCGTTAGCCGAAATGATTGCGTTAGGTGGTTTTGAAATACTAGGACACGCCGATCTAATCAAAAAAAACAGTCATGGAAAAAATTATTGGCCTGAAGAAAGTGAACTCTGCCGTCAGAAGGAAATTGCACATACCACAGGCGAAGCGGGCATTATCGCGGAAGTAAATACCGGAGGAATCAACAGAAAAAAAATAAACGAAACTTATCCTTCTGTAACTTTCTTAAGATTTTTCCGTGAAAATAACGTGCCTGTGATCATTACAGCAGACGCTCATCGCGCCGAACACATTGACGGAAATTATGATTTTGCGGTGCAGACACTTTTATCCGCCGGTTTTTCGGATCATATAATTATTTTCCGAAAAAGCGATAAAAAAATAATTTGCGAAAAAGAAAATTTGCATAACTAGCTTGTATATGAATAATAATTTTACTATTATTTATTTACGGAGGTATTATGCCAAAGACAAAAACACCTGGAACGCTTCTAATGGATTTGATCGAAAAGAACGGTCTTAATTGCAACAGAGTTGCAAAAGAAATCAAGTGCAGTCAAACCGCATTAAGACTGATTAGTCTGGACAAAAGCCGTATCACAACATCCATTGCTGTTCGTCTTGCAAAATTTTTCAAAACAAAACCTGAATTATGGCTGCTAACACAAATGCAATACGATCTTGCAAAAGCTGCTAATAACAAAACATTGAATAAGCAGCTTAAAAGTATTTCGGCGGCAAAGTAAAAAGTTACGCGAAATTATCTTGTGCGTTTCACATCACGCTTGCAGCAATATTTTGCGATTACGCAGCGTGAACAGAACGGGCTTACGGGACGACATAGCGTCTGCCCGTAAAGCACAAGAAGACGGTTTATTCGTTTCCAGAATTTTACAGGAAGAATCTCTCTTAAAATCATTTCGGTCTGCGCTGGGTCTTTGCCGGAAAGCCAGCCGCAGCGGTTTGAAATGCGGTGAACATGAATATCCACGCAAATCGCGTCGAGATCAAAGGCCTCGTTAAGTACCAAATTGGCGGTTTTTCTGCCGACGCCCGGCAGGGCAAGCAGCGTTTCCATTGATGAGGGAACTTTGCCGTTGTACTGTTCAAGCAGTATGACGGCTATTTTTTTTAAAGATGCCGCTTTATTTCTGTAAAAACCGGCAGGGTATATCAATTTTTCAATTTTTTCCTGTTTTAATGCGGCAAGTTCGGCAGGATTTGCCGCTTTTTCCAGCAGCCTCTCCGACGCGGCAAGGGTTACTTCGTCCTTTGTGCGCAGGCTTATAATGGTAGAAACAAGCACTGCCCAGGGTGAACGGCGGTAATGTTCCGCGACGGTATTCACAGAAGGGTCCTGCGCGCCAAGATCATCACGCCATTTTTCAAGCGCGCCAAAGATCGCGTCCCACTCGATTTTTTTTGATTTCTGTTTGGTTATTTTTCCAGAAGGCATACCGCGTAAACCTCTATCGCATTACCTTTGCCAACCTGCCCCAAACCTTCGGCGGTTTTGCCTTTAAGAAAAATATTCTCTGCAGAAGCTTCAAGCGCCGCGGCAAGTGAATTGCGGATAACATCCCTAAATGGAAGAATTTTCGGCGCCTCGCATATTATTACGCAGTCAAGGCTGGAAAGCCGCCAGCCCGCCTGTTTTACACGCAAAAAGGCGTTGCGCAAAAGTTCCATTGAATCCGCGTCTTTAAACTGCGGGTCGGAAGGCGGGAATAATTCGCCGATATCACCTAACGCCGAAGCGCCAAGCAGGGCGTCACTGACCGCGTGGGCAAGCGCGTCCCCGTCTGAATGGCCTAACTCCCCTTTGTGAAAGGGAATCTCAATTCCGCCAAGCAAAAAACGCCGCCCTCTTTTTAAGCGGTGCAGATCGTAACCAAGACCGATTTTAATCATTTTTAACAGGCGCGGCCATTGCTACACCCGGCAGGGTGCGAAAACTTTTAAAAGATAAAAATTTAAACGGATGAATATCGAGCGCGTTGGGATACCATCCGTCCAATTCATTTGTGTCTACAATGTTAAGCGCGGGACTGTAGGAAATAGGAAGCACAGTTCCCCTTTCCAGCAAAAGTTTTTCCGCGTCCGCAAGAGTTGCAAGGCGTACATCTCCCTCTTCCGTCATGGATTTTTCTATTAACGCTTCATAATCGTCATCATTGTAACGTGCGTCGTTCAAATTAGAATCGCGCCGCCACATCTGCAAAAATGTGTAAGGGTCCGCAAAATCGCCAATCCATGTGGAAGAACCGATTATATAACCGCTTTCTTTCATTGATTGAAAATAACGCTCGTAGGGGATAACTTCTACCCTTACATTAAGCCCAAGTTTTTCTTTCCATGCGGTTGCCATTATCCTGCCTATATTCGCCGCGTCAGGCGAAGGCGTTAGGCGAATAACAAGTTCCGGCATTCCGGCGCCGCCCGCGTAGCCCGCTTGCGCCATAAGTTTTTCCGCTTCTTCATAATCGGTTTCGGTTATTCCTTTAACTTCCGGATATCCCGTAATCGGGAAAATCAAGGTCTTGGCAGGCAGGTAGTGGCTGCCGCGAATTTCTTCCCACGGCAAAACAAGCGCCATTGCGCGCCGGACTCTGTAATCGCTCCACGGTTTTTCCTCACTGCGAATATAGTAATAGTGAGTTGCAAACATTACATTCAGTTGAATACCGGAACGATCTGTTAATGCCTCTATACTTACGTTACCTGCAATCCATCTGGCTTCTCCCGAATTCCACAGATAGGATGCGTCTTCTCCGGTTTCCGTGTATTTAATAATTATTTTATTAAGGGCGACACGCCTGCTGTCCCAGTACTGTTCATTTTTTAAAAGAACAATGCGTTCCGCATTTATAGAATCAATGCGGAACGGGCCGTTGGAAACAGGGGGTGCCTTTGACCAGTCATCATTATTAACCATTGAGGGGTGAATCGGGCTGAATGAATGATGGCATAACATTGCCGGAAAAAATGACGCGGGGGAATTCAATTTTACAACCAGGGTTCTGTCATCGGAAGCGAGAATGCCGACTTTTTCCGGATTTTTTAAAACACCGTTACGGTAATCGCGCGCACCTTCAATAATATCGAATAAACTTGAATAGGGGGATTCACGTTTTGGTTCAAGAAGCGAAATCCATGCGGCGCGAAAATCCTGCGCCCTTACCGGATCGCCGTTCCAGAAGTGCATATTACGCCTTAGCGTAAAAGTCCACTGCTTTTTATCTTCCGAAAGTTCCCATTTTTCAGCGGCTGCCATAACAGGTTCAAGAGTAAACGGATGATAGGTAAAAAGTCCTTCGTAAATCCCTGTAAAAAGCTGAGCTTCGCTTGCTAAATAGGATTTACGAAAATCCAATTCAATATCGTGCGTGGAAAAAACAACGGTAAGCTCATCGCGATCAACAACAGGAGGACGCGATGCGGCAAAGTCCTGCCCGCCCGATTCCTGAGGCGCATTATTCTTTACAGATGTACTCTGGCACCCGAAAAAAAATAAAACGCAAAGAATTATTAAAATCAGTTTTTTCAAAACAATCTCTTAAATTGATTATATTACAAAAATATCAATAAAACAACATACCATTTCTCATTGCTAATTTCTCATTGCTCATTGTTAAAAACCTTTGCCATAAATTCAACTCTTCCCTTTACATCAAATTTACGGTAAACGGAAGTAACATGATCTCTTATGGTAAGCGGGGAAATACAAAGACGCTCACCCATTTCTTTATTGCTTAAACCTTCATGCGCCATAAGCAAGGCAACTTCCGCCTCACGTTCGGACAGGCCGCGCTCTTTAAAATTTTCTTCCAATGATTTTAACGGAATCGCGCCATACGGAATTACCGGCGGCAAAACTGCTTCCATATTGCCAATACCTTTAATCGACAGAAAATAAAATACAAAGCCGGTAAGCGACAGCAATACCACCGCATAACCATTATCAATCGATAATGCTCTGAACGGGCCGTTCAGAATAAGCGCGTTAGTTTGTATCAGGTGAATTGAAGCCGCCAACAGCCACGCCCAGTGACCGCGCCTGCCGGACCGTTTCACCTCATTCAGGTACAGGTCTACAATGACAAATGGAAAGACCACGGTAATCATCTGCCTGGCTGTAATGTTCAGCATATACAGAACAAGAAAGAGCAGATTTGAATGGCTGAAAAAAAGAAGGGAAGGGCCAAGCAGAAACAGAAAAGAACACAGCGGTATAAATATGATAAGAAAACGCCGCGGCGAAAAACAGGAGAGAAAACAAAACACCGTTACGGCGACAATCGGCACAAGTGCAACCGGATGAAAACCTGGCGGGAAGTGTATATTGAGTATGGGGAAAAACAGCCTGTCAGTAAAACTGTTAGTCCAGAAAATAACCAAAGTGGCAAGAATGGGAAAAAGATAAGCTCGTCGAAAAAGAGCAGGCAATGGCTTTGAGCCGGTTGACGGTCTCTGACCGTCCGCCACCTCCTGCGATTCCGCCTCTTTTTCAGGCCGGA
>JAIRUC010000253.1 GCA_031254615.1 Treponema sp.
CCTTGTCTGGTTACGCCCGCAGGCGCAAAGGCGATAACCAGCTTTGCGATAAATTATCCCCCAACAACAGTTTATAAAGGAAAGACTTGGGCTTTTTCTGCTGATATACAGGGAAATAATCTGGGCTATGATGATTACGATGTAACATGGACAGTGAGCGGAACCACAAATCCCGATACTCATTTTGGAGACAAACTTGACTATGAAGGCAGCCTCCTGTATGTTGCCGCAAACGAATCCGCCACAACACTTACCATAACAGCGACATCCGATTTTGATACTACCAAGACTGAGACGATAACCGTTGCTGTTGAAGAATATAAAACAAATACCCTCACTATTGAAGGTCTTAGTTCAATAAATAACACATATGTAAGTGTAAGTGTTTATTCCAATCTTGAGACCGGGACAACTCTTGGCTCGGGTTCGGGGAATGTTGCAAGTGGTAAGGTAAAAGTTGACCTTGAAAAAGGATACATGCTTCCCTGGGCGGCTACAACCGAGAATGTTTATATTACGTTAGCGTATTATGATTCTGTTGCTGACGCGTATTTAACCTATGTGTATGTCGGTACCGGCGGAACCTTTGATCCGGATGATGTAAACGCCACCGCAAAATTCGCCTTTAATGCGAACGATAAGACCGTTAACTTCTCAGACTTTGATCTCATGCCGGAATCCGTCATAGTAGGATTTGAAATTACCATTACCGGTATTACCGGCTTCGATGGTAAGGGTGCGCAAATAGAAGTTGTTGGTGGTACTAAACTGACTGGGATGATGGGTGACTATTATCCGACTCTTGCCTCTAATTATGATTCGCAAGTCGCTGGCAACGAGGTAACGTTCATATTGGAGGATACCATTAACGGTGGCGGCTGGGCCGGAGTCGGCGGTAACGCTTGTTGTATCGTCGTATGGATTGGCGATGATTATGATACATATGTATACACAGCCGGCAAAACACTGTCAGAGCTTGGCCTCACAACCAGTTCCAATGGGGATGATTTTGGCGATTCCACAGGTTTCACAAAATACGATTTTACCGGCGGTGGTGATACGTTCTCAATTAACTTTAACCAATTTGTGAAGATCGATAGTTGGTGGTAGTTCTTCCGAGGTTAGATTTTCCTGACCACTAACATACAATGTTAGTGGTCGGGCCGTTTTTCAAAAGCCGTTTTCAAAAAAAGTTACATTCTGGAGATGGCTTAGTAACCCTTGCATTTGCGGAGTTTATATGAAAAAGCTTCCACATTCGATTTTACTACCGGCGAAGAAGCTTTCGAGATTGACTTTAACCAATTCATGGATGGTTCGGATATTAGCTACCGAAATAAGCCAGCAGGGGGAGGCGCGGCGGGGCACCAAAGATTTCTGGAGTTCTCCGCCGGAGCAGACCAGGGAGTGAAATTTAAATTTGGGCTAGAATAAAAGCAGACCGGCGTGAAGAACATGATGTTCACGCCGGTTTTCGAAATCACGCAGTGATTTGAAAGAGAGAAAAAGGCCGGTCTGGGGCTGCGCAGGTGGGTTCCTCCGGCATCTTTGGCGCCCCGCCGCGCCTCCCCTGCTGGTTTTTGCGATTAATTTCTGGGCCAAGCGTCATTTTAATTTCTCTATTATAAATACAAATCTCTATTATAAATACAAATAGGAAGGTATAAAATATGTCACAATTCACGGTTGTATTGGCCTGTATGGGCCTGCTTGCCGGCTGCACTCGGATGCCGGCGCAGCAGGCAGTATATCACAAATTATCCGCTGAAGAAGCGTTCAACATGATGCGGGAACTGCCGGATTATACGCTTCTTGATGTACGGACAGATATAGAATTAACATTGATCCTGGGCCGAATCGAACGGCCGACCTGCCGCTTAGGAGGCGGCCGCTCTATCCACTGAGCTACAGGACCATAGCGGATAATACTATATCATTTGCTATGCCCGCTGTCAATAACTGTTCTTTCAATGGCAATTTATCTGCATAACTCCTCATTCCTCATTTCTCTTGCATGAGCAATAAATTCTCAATAAACTACACCTATGAAGGATCAGCGGGTTTTTATTAAAAAACGGGACGGTAAGGTACAGCGGGTTTTTGTTGAAAAACGGCAGGGCTTTGACATTGAGGCGCGGCGGCTGCAATCCGATTTGGCTGATTTTTTGGGAGGGCAGTACCCCGAACTGGCCAAACTTAAAAAACTGCGTATTTTAAACCGCTACGATGTCAGCGGGCTGGACGAAGCCCAGTTCAGGGAAGCGGTACAGGCGGTTTTTTCCGAACCGCAGGGCGACAGCGTTTTTTATGGCGAGGCGGTCACTGCCGAAACCGGAGATTGCTGTTTTGCCATTGAGTATCTTCCCGGCCAATACAGCCAGCGCGCCGATTCGGCGGAACAATGTATTGAACTGGTGTGTGGCATAAAATCGCTTGTCCGTTCCGCCGTGGCATATATCCTCACGCCGGGCGATATTCCGGTTTCCGCCGCCGCTCTTGAAGCGGTTAAAAAATATTTAATCAATCCGGTCGATTCAAGGGAAGCCGCGGCGGAAATACCGCAAACACTTGAAGAAGTTAATTTGAACCCCGATGACGTGCCGGTTCTGACCGGATTCATTACAGCTAACGACACGGAACTTGAAGCGATGGCC
>JAIRUC010000288.1 GCA_031254615.1 Treponema sp.
TCCACCGACGGCTCTTTGGACATGTACGCAATCATGAAAACCCTGCACGACACCGGCTTTAAAGGCCCCATCCGCCCCGACCACGGCAGAAACATCTGGGGCGAAGTCTCCATGCCCGGCTATGGGCTGTACGACAGGGCGCTTGGGATCAGTTACTTGAACGGGCTGCTTGAGGCTATTGAGAAAAGCGCATAACAGACTTTGTGTACACAAAGTCTGTTATGCGAGAGTTTCTTGCTTATTTTAAATTATTTTCTAATACAGTTTTTTTAAGCATATTTGCAGCTTGTTCAAATTTGTCTATATCTAAACTGTTAATAATGCCTCTTTTCATCCTAATTTTTATCATAGGTAAATTTTCACTTATGTATATATCAAAAAGCATTGATTTTTTGTTCATTGTGTAAACAATTAACAAAATAATACCAAGAAATAAAACACCTCCAAATGTAACAGGAGCAGTAGGTAGACCCACAATTATACAAATAATACTAATAACAAGTAATAATACAGAAGATTTTAACATTCCAGATGTAACACAAGTAATATTTATAAGCGGAATATTGGATTTTGTTTTTGATTCTATTTTAAGTTCTTGTTTATTACAAGTATAACATATTGTTGGAGCTTTATCGAATAATGATAATACCCAATTCCAAAAACCAGATACTCGTCCTTTAATAAATAAAAACTCTTCTCCTTTTTCATTGAAATTGAATTCTTCCAAAATCAAACTTGCGCTGTTTCCTCTTCTGCCTTTTATAATACCAACTACAATAAACACAACGATTATTGCTACTATTATTGGTAAAAGACTTGTTATCATACTACCCACTCCATACATCATATGCTCCTTAGTTTAATCTCATTTCAGAGAATAATTTTTTAACCCATACAAATGGGATTTTTCAAGTAATAAAAAATGCTTTTAAAACTTTCCTCAATCTTAATATATCTCCAGAAAACTGTCAATAAGAAATAGTAAACTTTCTTTTGGTAAGTTTGCAAAAACTAAAGGATTGTCAATACTTACTCATAGTAGTAAATACTTACTTATAGATAGAGGGGAAAAATGGCAGAAATCCGGGAAATTTTGGCACAAAATATGAAAATTCATCGCCAGAAACTCAGGCTTACGCAACCGGAGCTTGCAGAACGGGCTAATATTTCCTCCAATTTTATTGGCATTATTGAGCAAAAACGGAAATTCCCATCTCCTGAAATGCTGGAGCGTATAGCGGCAGCCTTGGAAATAGAAACCTTTGAACTTTTTGCGACTTCCGCATCCCCTCAAGCCGAATTAAAAAAACTCCACAAGGAAATTCTCGCCGACTTGGATCGGGCTATCAGTGAAGCGGTTGGTAAAGCCATTAAACAGCAAATTAATTGATCCCCAAATATCTCTCACGGAGGCACAGCGCTCACGGAGAACACAGAGAGGATTTTATTCTTCCTCTGTGTCCTCTGTGCTCTCCGTGTCTCTGTGAGAAATCTTCTGGTATCTTTCACCTAACAAGAGGCAAATTCATAAAGCCTCTGCAGAATTGCGTAAATTTTTTCCGAGTACTTTCTGTCTGCGGCCCATGTTCCTGCAAGCCCTTCGATTGTGGGGCTGGAACCTAGACGCACATACCTGTAACGCGGATCAACTAACGTAAGGTTGAGGGGCTGGGCGGTGGCGTAGGCTTTCAGGTGCTGGATGTGGGCACGGACTCCTGTTCGCGGATCGGGGAAAACAAGGCCGGGCTGTTCGGGGCCAAGCGCACCAAGACCGCAAAAGTTGTTCCATTCGGGCTGAACAAGACCGCCGAAATTTAAAAAACCGGTTTCAAGGCACATCTGGGCAAACGCGACATCGTGGTTGATTCCTTCATGACCGGCTTCTTCAATATAAAGACCCGCCAATATTCGCGCGTAATCCGGCTCTGCCAGCAGACTGTTCTGTACAAGAAAGAGCGACAACTTCTCCTCGTCTACCCTTCCCTTCCCCATGATATTTATTCCTGGTTCAGGCTTTTCCGGCACTTCTACACTGCCGGAGGGAATCCGATTAAAAACCGGTTTCCCCGGCTGGACGGAAGCGCAAGAAGACAAAAACAGGACGAATAGCAAAAAAAATACATATTTTTTCATATTAGTAAAATTTTCGGCATTTAAAGTAAAGCACTGTACATATACGCGCATAATATATGGTATGAATTATTTATCAGAAAAACAAACTTTTGCTTGTGTGCCGTTTGATGAGCGGCCGCGGGAAAAACTAAATCTCCGCGGGCCTGCCGCTCTTTCCGACAGGGAACTGCTGGCAATCCTGTTAAATACGGGGATTCAGGGCAAAAACGTAATAGAGGTCGCGCAAGATTTGCTGGGGCTATTGGACAGGAACAATGAAATTCCGTCTATAAAAGAAATTCAAGAGTTAACCGGCATTGGGTTTTCCAAGGCTTGCACTGTCGCGGCGATGCTGGAGTTTGGCAGAAGACGGTTTGGCGCGTTTTCGGCGTGTATAAAACGGCCAATCGATATTTTTACCCATGTTCGGCATTACGCCGACCGCAAGCAGGAACACTTTATCAGCCTTTCCCTTAACGGTGCGCACGAAGTACTGGCGGTCAGGATTGTAACCATCGGCCTTGTGAACAAGACTATTGTCCACCCAAGGGAAGTTTTCGCTGACATTATTCAGGACAGGGCAGCCGCATTTTGCGTCGCTCATAATCACCCGTCGGGAAAACTTGAAAGTTCTCCCGAAGATGATGATATTACCGAACGTCTTTTGTCGGCCGCGCACATTCTGGGGCTTAGGTTTTTAGATCATATTATTTTTTCCCAAACAAACTGGTGGAGTTTCAGAGAAAACGGGAAATTGCCTGCTGTAGATTTTCCGGTATAAATAATACAGCTCCGGAAAAAGTCCTATTCCTTCACGCCGCCGACGTTCAGGCCTACAACAAAGTAACGCTGCATAAAGGGGTAAACAGCCAAAATCGGCACAGAGGCGATTACGGTAATTGCCGCGCGGATACTCATGGGCGTTACCATGCTCGATCCTGCCTGAGAAGCCATGGCCATTGCTCCGGCGTCTGCTGCGCTTCTGCTTTGAGACTGGCTTGATTGCAGGTATTCCATCAGTTTGTATTGAAGGGTATGCAGATTCACCCTGCCGGAATTGTAAATCATCGTATCAAACCATGAGTTCCATGCTCCTACAGCGACAAAAAGCCCTATTGTGGCAAGTACGGGAAGGCATAAAGGCAGAATAATACGCATAAAAATATAAAAATCTCCGTAACCGTCAATGCGCGCGGATTCAATGATACTTTCGGGGATACTGCGCATATATGTTCTCATTACTACAAAATTAAAAGCGTTTACAATTCCGGGAACAACATATACCCAGAACGAATTGACCATACCAAGACGGCGGATTAAAAAATATGTCGGAATAAGACCGGCGTTAATATACATGGAAAGTATCAAAACTAAAGTAAAAGGTTTTAACAAAACAAATTCACGCCGGGAAAGAGCGAAAGCAATCATGGCTGTAAAAAATACGCTTGTAACCAGATTAATCGCGGTTCTGGCGACAGAAATAAAGAAAGCGTGAGGAATAGCACCTGTTTGAAAAATTACCTTATAATTAAAAAAGGTCAGTCTTCTTGGTAAAAAAGTAATGCCGCCCCGGAGCGTGTCCATCGCATCATTAAATGATATAACAATGGTATTCCAGAACGGATACAATGTTATAAAAGCAAGGAAACACAAAAAAGAGGTATTCAGAATGTGGAAAATAATATTTTCGGCTTTTGATAGTGTTACTGCTTTCATATAAGACGCTCCTCGCCCGCTCTTTTAGCGATCTCGTTGGCGATAAAAATAAGTGTAATATTTACGACATTCTTAAACATTCCGGCCGCTGTAGCAAGAGAATAATTTGAGCGGCTAAGGCCGAATATAAGCACATATATATCGATAGTATCGGATACATCCATGACAAGCCCGTTTCGCAGCAAATACTGCAATTCAAAACCGGCGTCAAGGATGCGTCCTACACTCATTATTAACAGAATAATTATGGTCGGTTTTATAGACGGAAGTGTTATGCGCCACATTTTCTGATACCTGTTACATCCGTCAATTTCCGCGGCTTCATATAAATTCGGATCAATACCGGCGATTGCCGCAAGGTATATAATTGTATTCCATCCTACTTCTTTCCATACATAGGTAACGCCGATAATGCCCCAAAAATAATTCGGTTCGGCAAGCCACAACACCGGCTCTTTTATAAACCCCAGAGCCATAAACAGGCTGTTTATCGCTCCGCTGTCCGTGGTAAGCATACTGGACACCAAACCGGTAACTATAACCCACGAAAGAAAATGCGGAAGATAGGAAATAGTTTGAATAGCACGTTTAAAAAATATTTTTTTTACTTCATTTAACAGAAGGGCAAATGCTATGGCTGTTATGAATCCCAATGATGTATTTATAACGCTCATAGCAATGGTATTCCGTATGGTCCTCAGAAACACCTTGTCTTCAAACAAAAACTTGAACCAGTACAAACCTACCCATTCCTGATTGGTAAAACTTTTCGCGGGTTTGTAATTTTGAAAAGCCATCGTCCAGCCCCAAAGCGGAACGTATGTGAAAAGTATTATATAGAGGATTATGGGAAAGCTCATGAAAAGGAGCTGCCGCTGGCGGCTTAATTTATAAAAAAAGGACTTACTATTAGAAATTTCAAGAGTGGGTAATTTATTCATTCTCTACCGCCCCGGTAAAAATAAAAACGGAGGCGGTTGATCCGCCTCCGTATAATAAAACTAAATTTTACTTACGACCGCCCCATTCTTTGATGCGCTGGTCAAGCTGTTCCTGCATATACTTTTCATAAGTGGCTATGCCGTTGGAATTCATTTCCGCTACATAGGAATCCCACAATCTGTCAAACTCGGCAGGCTGCGCGAGAACTAACTGCGGCAGTCTCTGCTTCATGGTCTGCTCACAGCGCTGAAGGGCGATCTGTGCAGCTGAACCATCCGGAGGAGTCGGTAAGTTCCATGTGGGGAACCAAAGTGAATTTGGCGGAGGGTTCTTGTCCATCATCTCGTTTGTCCCTGTTACGCCATAAGCCTTATAAAGCTCAATGTCTTCGGGAAGAAGTGTGGATTCCCTTTCAGGATAATACAACGACAAGTCGGAAGGATAACCGTCAGAGTAAGAACCCTCGACTTTGGGGAAAATATCGTCCATGAGTCTTGCGCGGTTTTGTTCCTGCCAGTTATCGTTATTCCAGTTCGCCCTCTGAGCTTCGGTGCGATACGGTACTCCGCTGGCATCTTTCTGCCAGTGCTGACCTTCAATACCCCATGTCAGGGTGCGCTGCACTTCTTCATCGAGAAGATCGTTTATGAATTTGATGATTCTTTCAGGGTCTTTAGCGCTGGTGCTGATTCCCATGCCACGAAGCAGGTTGGGAATTGTAATATTGCGGTAGCGGGGTCTGATGGTTTCGTCAAAAACAACCGGAAGCGGAGCCATTGTGCGCCAGTTCTCTCCACGGTCACGGTTTGCCATATCCGCCGAGTACATGAATTGCCAGCCCTGAACGCTCTGTCCCAATACGCGGCCGGCGGCGATTTTCGCCTGATACTGGTCGTAGTTGTCGGTAAAGCTTGTCCTGTCAACTAAACCACGAGCATTAAATCCATTCAACATTTTGTACCAGCGTTTGGAAATGTCCATTGTGAAGAAGTTTTTATACTCGTATGTAACAGGGTTTACAACACCGTTCCCTTCGTTAGGATAACCGGCAAGGAAATTCGGCGGATTCCAAAGCTCGAAAGCACGCCAGTCGTGAGTAAGAATTGTAAAGGGGATAGTGGGCTGACCGTTAATTGTCGGGTTTTTCTTATAATAATTTTCGATTAAATCAAAATACTGATCCACTGTTTTGATTGTGGGGAAACCGGCGTCTCTTAAGACTTCTTTCTGTACCCAGAAAGCGGTCTGGTTATAATTGGGAGAATGGTCGAGCCCCTGATACACGCCGAAATTGATGAGGTAGTAAATGTGGCCGTCCGCGGATTTCATTTTTTCCCAAACTTCGGCATAGTGGGCCTTAATTCTGGGACCGTGCTTTTCAATTAAGTCTTCCAGAGGTATTAACGCTCCGGCGTCAATCCATTCATTTCCCCTCAATTCGAGGATGTCCGGATAATCGCCGCCGGCGATCATTGTACCGCGCCTTTGGGCTATATCGCCAACAAGTATGTCCCAAGTGAAGGTTACATTGAGCTTATCCTTCAGATACTGGTAAATCGGGTTAGTGGCAGCAGGCTGCGGATGATTTCCCGTTTCATGGAAAATGGAGATAGTTATTGGGTAATTATCGCCTTTTTTCCCGGATTCTGATTTCTTACAGCCTACAAACAAGACTGTAACCATGCAGCATAAAGCTACAATAGCCATAAATTTTTTCATGGGTTTTCTCCTTTCATATAGAATATAGTGATCTAATTTTATTGGTAAAAATGACATTTTGTCAATCATTATTTATAAAAAATTGAAAACAAGTGGGTAGTAAGGGTGTTTTTGGTACCTGAGCATATTATCAATAAGCATCATCTACAGACAACAACATTTCTCATTGATTAAGAAACTCTGCGGTATTTTCTTCCCGTGAAAATCCTCGTCTGTAACTTTATCCTGTAAATCCGTTACATATACCTCAAGTTTCTCTCCTATCTCGGCAGCGCTGGTTTTGAACTGACGTTGGTTGACGCTGATAAAAAGTTTACCGCCGCCGGCAAGCAATTTTAAGCATTTACCGGCTAAATCGATAAAATCGCGCTGTAAATCAAAATTGCCGGTCATCTTTTTTGAATTGGAAAAAACCGGCGGATCAAGAACAATAATATCCCAGCGATTTTTTGAAACGGCGGCTTTTTCAAGAAAATCAAGCACATCCGCGCGGATAAGCCTGTGGGCGCCCTGCGAAGCATTGCCGGAAAAGAAATCCCAAACCTGCAGCAACTGTGCCGAAAAACCATTTAGCGAAAAATTTTCCCGCGCCCAGCTTAGGTAAGTGTTGGAAAGATCAACAGAGTCTGTGGACGCAGCTCCTCCGGCGGCGGCGTAAACCGAAAATGAACCGGTATAGGAAAAAAGGTTTAGAACTTTTTTCCCACTGGCCTCACTGCGAACCATAGCGCGCAAAAGCCGCCTGTCCGGGAAAAGCCCTGTATCAAGATAGTCGGAAAGGTTTACCTTAAAGGAAAGGTCTCCTTCGCTAACTATTTTTTCAAACCGCGCTTCCCCTGTTTTTTCATACTGAGACGCGCCCCTTTGCCTCTGTCGCTGTTTCAAAAAAATATGATCAGGGGCAATTCCAAGCGCAAGGGCTATCGTATCTTTCATTACAGAGAGCCATTGGTTTTCATCTTCTTCGGACTTTTCATAGGGGCGCTTGTAAAGAGCTCCTGCAATGGCGGCTTCCCATGGCAGTGTGCAATTGCCGTAAAAATCCAGAACAAGCGGTATCTCGGGAATGTCGCGGTCGTAAAGCCTGAAAGCGCCGACGCCTTTGCGCTGCGCCCATTTTTTCAGGTGACGAAAGCGTTTTTGCAGACGGTTAGCGAACATTTGAGACTGCCCTGTTATCTTTTCATTTTCACGATTCATAACTTATTGGCTTTCCTTGATATTTGCAGTATGATAAAAATTACGGAGGAATACAATGGGAGAAAAACTCAAGTACGGTATTGTCGGATGCGGGGGAATTGCCGAGGGCAAACATCTGCCGTCCATAAAAAAACTTAGCGATGTGGAAATAACGGCTTTTTGCGACATAATCCCTGAACGCGCGGAAAAAGCAAACAAGGAATACTCAGGCGGAAAGGGCAAGGTATTCAAGGATTACCGCGAACTAATCATGGAAAAACTCGACGCGGTGCTTGTATTGACGCCTAACAATTCTCATTGTGAAATTACGGTTGCAGCTTTAGATGCAGGCAAAAATGTTATGTGCGAAAAACCAATGGCGACAAATTACAAAGAAGCCAAAGCGATGATCGCCGCCCGCGACAAAAGCGGAAAACTGCTGACAATCGGGTACCAGAACAGATACAGGGCGGACAGCCTTTTTCTTAAAGCCGAATGTGATAACGGCACGTTAGGCGACATATATTTCGCGAAAGCGACAGCAATCCGCAGAAGGGCTGTTCCCACATGGGGAGTTTTTCTTGACGAGGAAAAACAAGGCGGCGGCCCGTTAATCGACATAGGCACTCACGCGCTCGACCTTACCCTGTTTATGATGAACAACTACGAACCACAGTACGCTGTGGGAACAACTTATCACAAACTGAACAAGGATAAAAACACCGGCAACGCATGGGGCGACTGGGATACGAACAAATTCACTGTTGAAGATTCCGCTTTTGGTTTTATAGTAATGAAAAATAAAGCGACCATCATTCTTCAAAGCAGTTGGGCGTTAAACACAACAGATGTAAAAGAAGCCGTTACAACTCTGTGCGGCACAAAAGCCGGAGCGGACATGCCCGCAGGCGGAGAACTTGTGATTAACGGCGTCAAAAACGGAAGACAATATACATATACGCCCGATTTTGGCGCCGGCGGAGTCGCTTTTTACGACGGGGCAAAAGAAAAAGAAGCCGATGTTGAAGCGCGGACATTCGCTCAGGCAATACGCGGCAGCGGAAAACTCTATGTGCTTGCCGAAGAAGCGGCGGCTGTAACAAGAATACTGGAAGGCATCTACATTTCCGCAGGAACCGGCAAGCCCTATTATTTTGAGGATTAAATGAGCAAAATAAATGTTACAGTCTGGAACGAATACACAGACTCGCAAAAAGAAAAAGATATTGCAGACGTTTATCCGAAAGGGTTGCACGTAACAATCGCGGATTTTCTCAACAAAGACGGGGAGATAAACGCCAAAACCGCGGTTTTTTCCGAAGCCGAACATGGATTGACAGACGCTGTTCTTGACAATACCGACGTTTTACTTTGGTGGGGACATCAAATTCATGACAAGGTAGAAGACCATATCGCCGCGCGTGTAGTTGAACGTGTCCAGCGCGGCATGGGAATCATTTTTCTTCATTCGGCGCACAAATCAAAACCTTTTATGCGGCTGCTTGGCACAAGCGGCTCTTTGTGCTGGAGAGAGGCGCACGAGAGATCGCGCGTTTGGACATGCGCGCCCTCCCACCCAATCGCGAAAGGAGTCCCCGAACAATTTGTACTTGACTGCGAAGAAATGTACGGCGAGCCGTTTGGTATTCCCGAACCGAAGGAAACGGTCTTTATCAGCTGGTTTCAGGGCGGCAATGTGTTCAGGAGCGGCGTAACGTTTCAGCGCGAGAACGGCAGGATTTTTTATTTTCAACCCGGGCACGAAACTTACCCCGCCTATCACAATGAAAACATACAGCGCATTATTACAAATGCGGTAAAATGGGCAGCTCCAATTGTAAAAACTTCTTCGCTTGATTGCCCAAACGTGCAGCCGCTGGAAA
>JAIRUC010000088.1 GCA_031254615.1 Treponema sp.
CACGGAGCTGGCGGGCGGGATATTCTACATCGTTACGCAAAACAAACCATTGACCGTTTTTCTTTACAAGTTCCACAATGTCATCCGCCGTGCTTATTTCAATTTTCGCTGTTCTTCCGGCAAGCCTTGAATCAAGCCAGACATAGGAAGCGCTCCTTGTTCCCGCATATTCCGGGTCAAAGATAAGGCTTACCAGCAAGACAAGCGCCAATACTCCAATTAACGATAAAATGTAAATCAGTCTTTTTTTGTATTCCATAAGAGGTCTCCTAGAATTTTTCTTTGAACTTTTCTTTTACAGAATTTTCCGCGTTACGCGATTTTTTGCGCCGGCGCGAAGCAAAAATAAAGCCGGAAGCTATAACCAACAGCGGAATTATACCAACATTGACAACCTGCGCAAAGCGCATCGCCGCCGCGCGCCTTGCCGGATCGAAAATTTTATCAAGTCGTCCGGCATGCGGCTGTTTGCTCCGTATCCCGATAATGTCATCGTCGCTTACAAGCCAGTCCGCGGCGCGTAACAAAAAGTCCAAATTCTGCCTTGCGTTACTTGCATTGATCATGTTTGTCGCAAAATCGGTATCGCCTACTACAATCATCCGCGACTGGGCGGCATATTGCGGCATATCCGGCAATTCTTCGTCAGAGCCTTCCCTGACCGGCTTTGGCGAGCCCCTGAAAAAACTTGGGAACTCGCCGGTCAAAGACGCGCCAAGGTCTTTCTTCCCCCTTGTTGCCGCCGCGTCTTTTTCAAAAAAGTAGGATGCTTCGGGGTTTGTGTTAAACTCTTCCCTCATCAGCCACGCTTCGGGAGAACTTGTAAAAAGCGGAATCGCCTGCACGCTGTTTGACGGGTGCAATTCCAGCGGGCTTGGCCAGTAAAGATCAATGCCGGAAAAATTTGCGCTTACCGGGTGCTGAGGGTTTCCGTTATCCTTCATAACGCCAATCCACAACGGATAGCGGACAATTCTGAATTGAATTGCACCTGACGGCATTCTTGTCTGATATTGCAAAGTAAGCGCATTGCGATCCATCGCAAGTTCGGGACGGATTATTACGCCGTAAGATGCAATCATCTCCAACAGACCCTTATCTTCCTGACGCCTTGCTTCTATTGAACCTCGTAAGGTGTCAATGTAAACTCCCTTCACCGCAAAGAGCGCCCTTCCGCCCTGCTGAATATACCGGTCGATTCTGTAAAGAGCCCATTCGTCCAAATCTTCAACGCCGCCAAACACAAAAACCGCCGGAAGGTTGTCGGGGATTTCATCGCCAGGCGAGATAAGGCGCACCCTGTAGCCCGCCTCGGCAAGCGCCTGATTCAAATAACCGAAATCTTCCCTCCATTGCCTGAAGCTGTCGCCGACAATTACACCTAACCTGCGCTCGACATCATTTACCATTGAACGAATCCGCGAGGTAAGATCGTATTCAAGAGTGTCGGTCGAAATTACCCATGGCAGAACTTCAATTTTATCGAGGTATTCGATGACAATGCCGGAATACACCGTAACAAGGCTTGCCTGATCCTGATCAACTGTCTGCACCTGCCGTGGCTGCAGGCCAAGTTCTTCAACGGTTGTTACAAGATTCGCCTTTAGCGGATCACGGACAGTAACCCTGATTTTCCCTTTTGAATACGCGGCGTATTCCCGTAACGTGTCTTCGATTTCTCCGGGAGCGGGAATGACGGACTTCAATTTATTTGAAAGATAGTATGTAACATTTACATAGTCCGGAATTTCCGTGTGAAGGTTACGCGAAACTTTTGAAATTGTGTACGCGTTGTTCTTTGTAAGATCGAGACGGAACCAAAGGCGGCTGAATACCATAAAGGCGAGGATAAACGCTATGACAGACAGCGCGGTTATTATTGTAGTTTGTTTTTTTGTCATAACAGCCCCCTATCTCCACTTCCTGAAAAGGATAACCCGCGTGTTAATGAACAAAAACAACGCTGTGCTTAAAGCGAAAAAAGCAAAGTCCCTTGAATCGATTAACCCTTTTGAAAAACTTTCAAAATGAAAAGCCAGTGAAAAAAAGTTAATCAACTGCGCAAGACCCTGCGGAAGATTGAGCGAAAACGTTACCTGATTTACAAGCATAACCGCCATTAAAACAACTGCACTGCCAAGAAAACTGCCCGCCTGATTTTTGGAAAGCGCCGATAAAAGCAGGCCCAGAGCCGCCGCGCTCGCTCCAAGCAAAAACGCTCCCAAATATTCGCAGAAAATCATCCCTGAGTCAAAACTTCCAAGGCGCAAGAGCGTCAGGGGCAATGGTATTGTCAGAATTAGCATCATGCACAGCACGGCAAGCACGGAGAAAAATTTTCCAAGGACTAGGTCCCATTCGGTAAAGGGCATTGTCAGCAGAAGTTCCGCGGTGCCTGTTTTTCTTTCTTCCGCCCAGCTTTTCATCGTAATAACGGGAATTATTATAATGAAGACAATCGGAAAAATTCCGAAGTAAGGGCGAAGGGACGCCTGATCCATCACAAAATAACGCTGGACAAAGAACAGCCATATCGAACAAAAGAGAAGGAAGAAAACCGCGGCCCCGTAAAAAGCCGGAGCGTTCAGGTACTGGTAAATTTCTTTGCGCGCCAGCACAAGGGCGCGGTGTGGGATAATTTTTTTCATTTATTGCGCTCCTGTAGATTTTGTTTCATCGCTTGTAAGTTTTACAAATATATCTTCGATGCTGAGTTTTTTCCTGTTCATCCCGAGAATTTTAAATCGGTTAGTTACAGCCCAGTCGAAAATTTGCTCCCCGGCATCAGCGCCGCTGTTTTCTTCGGCCGGCACAAAAAAACTCGCGGACACAAGGCCGCAGTCCGTAGTTTCAACTAACGTGTTGGAAATCTGTCCAAGTTCCGCCAGAGAGCCGGCTACTGAATCCGCGTCCGCTCCTTTAAGCAGAAGTTCCCAAGTGTCGCCGCCCTTCATTGAGCCGGCAATTTCTTCCGGCCGCCCCTGCGCGGCAATCCGCCCGTCATTGATAATCAGCACCTGAGAGCAAATCGCTTCCACTTCCTGCAAAATGTGGGTGGAAAGTATAACCGTTTTGCGCTTGCCAAGTTCTTTGATAAGCGATCGAATCTCGATAATTTGATTCGGGTCAAGGCCGGTGGTCGGCTCATCAAGAATTAAAATGGGCG
>JAIRUC010000192.1 GCA_031254615.1 Treponema sp.
GGGAAACACGCCTGACCAGTATAACGGCGAATGTTTCGGTCTTTTTAACCGCACAACCGGCCAGCCAAAAGACGACGAATCCAGGGAATGTATTGAGGCAATGATCAACGCGGTAAAATAAAGAAAAAATGAAAATTGATTTCCGTATTTTACATGTAAAAAGGTGCGAAAAAGAGATATGTCATCAGATCCCCTACTCGTTCAGATCATAAATAAAAGATGCGGTAAGCCAATTCCGGTGGGAAACCATGCACATGGGATCATAGGGTTTGCCGTAAGGGTCGGCGGGAATCCATTCTATGGCATCTGCTATTATTGTTTGCGTCTCCGGTCTTTTTAGCCATTTCATTACCGCCGTCAGTTTTTTCTTTTCCTTTTCGGAACCGGTGGGAAGCGCCCAGAGCAATTTGGCCTGCAGGCTGTATTGACTGCCGGCATTTATTTCCGGAAAAGGGACGGCCTCAAGAATTGCTTTGTTGGGGTCGCGGTACCGGCGGATGGCACTTAACGGTGCGTAAAACCATGCCGGTTGATTCCCCATGAGGCGGAAAAGCGCCTCCTGTAAATTATAGGTTTGCGCTCCCTGTGAAAAACGACTGCCGGTAAACAGCTTTTTTTCCCAGTCCTGCCACATTTGTTCATCGGAAGGAAATTCGCCCGGTCTCTCCTGTATCAGGCGGGCAATCCATGCATTTACATATGCCGGCTCTTTGCCGGGGATGAGGAGGAGACCGTTTCCCCCTGTTTCAGGGTAAGCCCGCGCTGCGGTTAACTCCGGATTCCGGTATTTGCGGAAGATCATCCAGGGGTCCAAGGCCAGCACTGCCGCGCCCTGATACTCAAGATCGTAGGAAAGCCGGTAATAGACATTAGCCTTTGTTTCCCCGCTTTGCCGGTGTTTGGCGGTAATGTATACCCCCGGTCCCGTGGGTATTTCCCCTTCTTCCCATACCTGTATTTTCATGGCGGGTTTTGGCGCATTACGGATTATATTCGTCCAGACCCGCTCAAATTCGGGATGGACATACCAGACGTATTCGGTTTTTTTGCAGCCGGAAAAGAGCAGTCCCACACTTATCAGTAAAAAATATATTACAATGCTTTTTGTTTGTTTAAATTTCATTATTAAAGTATATCCTTATTTTTCACATGAGGCAACACAGGCGGCTCACGGCATCACGAATGAACTGAAATCAAACTCATAATTATTCGTGGACATTCGTGTGCTTCGTGGTAAATTTTTCTTTCATGCATTTTACCGTGACAGGCGATCTAAAAAAACTGTCCGCCCGGCCGCTTGAAACAAGCGGTCAGGCGGACAAGTCAGATGCTGATGGTTATTCTCCTACCGGGTAGGAGAATTCAATGTTTGTTCCCAGATAACCCAGCATGGGTTTTCCGTCCGTCATAAAGCCCAGATTCACCTTTTGGAATCGTGGATCGCCGCCTTGCGGCGGATTGAGCGCGGGAATGGTCGTGTATTCCCAGTTGCCGGTGGTGTAGCCGTTTTCATCAACACCGCCTCTAACATCGCCAACCGCGGCTACCGCGTTCTTCGCGTAGGCCAGCTTGATCGAATCTCTTTGGCCGGCTTCCGCCATATTGTAGTAAGCGATATATGGTACGCCCGCGCCGTTCAATTTAATATCGGTCCAGTAACCGACAGAGCCGAACTGATCCACCTTGGCGCTGCTATAGGTATTCGCGTTATACGAAGGAATAAAGATATACCGCAGTTCGCTGTTTAGGAAATCATATGCGGCAATATGGATACGGTCAGCGGAATCGATATGCATTGAGACATACATTCCCACATAATCAGGTAATGTAATATTATTATTGTCAGAAAAAGCGAGTCCGGCCGTTGTAGCGCCGTCAATATTATTGTTAGAATAACGGAGTTTCAGCCTGCCGTCACTTTCATCCAGATAGACCAAAACCACTCTTCCAGTGCTTAAAACACCCATATCAAAGTATTTTGATGCATTATTAGCCGCGGGATTTCGTCCCGTGTTCCCGATAACAGCCCCTGCACCAATGTTGGTAAATGTATCGTATCGCCTGCCTGCACTATCATTCTGTGCACCGGTATACGAGAGCCTAGTGTTCCGTACACCGGCATTGGTTCCTACCTGGAATGTCCGGAAGATAATTTGCTTGTTGGTAGTGGCGTCATCAAAGTATGCAAGGTAATTAGTGGCAGAACCAGTGACAGAATTCCCTCTGATGATAAGCTTGGGATACAAAAACCGGTCAAGCTGCGTCGTACCGCCGTTAGGCGCGGCCGGGAGGGCGGTCAAGGGCGCTTCGAAGGACATAGCCGTATTGTTAGTATCAGAAGAACGGTAACGTCCTGCGGCAACAGAAGCAGGCCAATCTGTATATGTGGTGCCAGCCGCCCAGCCTAAGCCTTGGTTCCCCCAAAGCTCGGCATAACGGTCATAGATATAAGTTGAATCTCCAGTACTGTAGTTAAAAACTGTGTAATGCCCATAACGTCCGGCATCGTCCTTAGCCATTGCCATCTGATCTGCCACTAGATTCTTGATAAGGTATTCTTTGTACAGAGCGTTGGCATTGGTGTAATTAAATTCAGCCCTTTGAGGTCGTGCGTCATCATAATGCAAGGTACCAGCGCCACCACCAGCACCTGCCGCCGGGTTAGCGTTAGGCCCTCCTTTTGGATCAATATACCCAAAGACCGGGTTGTTTCCATTCATTATCATCACCGGGTAATAACCGTTCTTTACGTCGGTCTGCCTAACAATTTGGAACTGCAAGTACCGGTCATCGGTCAGGGTGATATTTTTGGTGGTGTAGCGGTCGGCATCGCGGTTGGGCATATTTTCCTCATTGTATCCGTTACTTGCGTTGGTCCCGCTTGTTACCGGTGTAAACGAGCCGGTTACATTGTTATCATTGATGTTGTTCAGGCTCGGTATGCCATTTACCCACACGGCCAAATACCCTGAATTTGAGTTATTGGTTATCTGGAAGGAACTACGATCTGCCGCCACATTTGCGGGGTTCCTCGCTGCTCCGTTTATAGCGATTGCGGGATTAGTCGCATGAGCATCCCGCTGGGCTTGGTTTTGTATCCGCACATTGTTGTTGGCGGGATTAAGGTTAAAGCCTTTAACGGTAATGAAGTTGGCATTTGTACCCTGTATTACCGAGTATTTACCGTCCGCGGAACGGATGTTGTTGTCTTTCAGACCGCCCCCAGTACGATCCGTAGTAGATATGCCCGAAATATAGGGCACTACGTCAAAGCGGTATTGGGGGGTCTTTGCGGCCTGTGTGGTTTGAACAAAAGTTCCGGGAATATCGGATGTATTCGCTGTAGGTGGCTTTATGTCACGCGCAACAACGGTAATAACATTGTCCAATGAAGCCACACCAGTAACAAAGCGCGTATCAAAATCGAGCTGCCATTCAACAAAGTGCCCGTCCTGATCATGCTTCTGCGTCGCGGTATTAATGCTGAACTTCCAGCCCGCGTTGGCTGTCGCAAAGCGGTCAGTCAAAGTCCAGTTCCCGCCTGAGTATGTGGCTGCCTGATAGTAATTTTGTCCGCCGATATTTGTTGTTGCTGCTCCGGCGCCTGTGTCGTTATAGTTTGTAATCCGGAAGTAGATAGCGCCAATGGTGTTGTTGTCAAAAGATGTTCCACGTATGCTGATCTTCCCCGATACTTTAGGATCGCGATCCATGAGACCGGTTCCGCCTGCGGTAAATACTGCGGGCAGGTCAGCCTCCAACTCAATGTGGCCGTTTGTTCTGCTGTTCTCGTACAGAGAATTATCAGTGGCACTGTTCCAGTGGAACGGATTAATTGATATCTTCGGAGCAATACCGTCCTCATTATCAAAATCCACATTGAACAAGGCAACGTGTGCAAGCTGATCTCCTTCAGCTCCTGCCGGAACGGTCGTATCGTAAACCTTGATAATAAAGCGCTTGTCATTTAGAAGATTCATATTGCCATTGGCATCGTATGTTTTACCAGCGGTATCCGGCATATTGTTAAAGTTTTCAAAAACAATATCATTGACAAGATCAATGTTTGTAATTATTGGGTTACCGTGAATGTCAAATTCATTAATTGTTCCATTAGTTAGAAGACCAAAATCTCCTCTCTTTTCAGTAAGCTCTACGTTCACAGGATCCGTGCCCACAGATGCGTATTTCCAGGCTGTACCGTTAGTTGTATTCCCCTGATCATTGGTTGCCCGCGCGGGACCGGAAGCGACAAAGGTAGTTCCCGCGTTGTTGTTAAACGCCCCGTATTTTGTCCAGTCGGTATTACCCGGATCATCAATAGTATACACTTCGCCTCTATCCATAGTTGTAGACGGTACCGAAGTTGCTTCGCGGTTTACATAGAATACCCGGTAATGCTTTCCACTGTTTCCGTAAAGCGCTTCCAACCTCAAACCAAAGCGATTGTTACGTACTCTGAAATCGGTTGTATGTTCTTTATTGCCGTCAGCGGTAGTACCTACGGTAGTGAAACCAGCATAGTCGCCGGGGTTAGTGGCATAACTCCACGCGGCGCCTGTGTTCTTTATGTCTGTACCCAGACTAAAGCTTCTGATAAGCGGCCGGTTGTTCCCGATGTAAATATCATCTGTGTAATGGGTGGCGTTCCCCGCCATGTCCATTACAATGTAGTGGACAGTTATGGGGCCGTCCGTGAAATTAGAAGTATCCAGCCGGGCCTGCCAAATCTTGTCAACCCGTCCGTCCCACATTTCCGCGAATGTTCCGTCACTGTCAGCAGTGTCAACAAGCTCACCCAATTCCTGGCTGTCTATAACCATAGCGTGCGGTGATTCCCATACGTCCCCGGTATTGCCGCCTTTTGCTCTGAGCTTAAGCAATGGGAAGTTGCCACTAAAGTCACCATTCGGTCCGTAACCCGGCGCTGCTGTCGGGGACATATTCCGGACATTCGGCCAATCTCCCATAGCGGGAATCGTTGCCCATTCGCCGCTGTACGCGGCGCCTGCGCCCGACTGATAGAATGCATCAGTATCATCTGTTGTTTTGTTGCGTGGATTATAATAGACGCCGCCCCTCTCAAAGTACACCAACACCCGTTCCAGACCCAGTATGGTGCCGGACTGGGTGTCATAATCCTGGGCTGTTCCCATCACATAGAAATTTTTAGTCGCCGCATTGTACTGGGTGGTTATTACCGTAGTGGGATAGTAGTTATCCACACTCAGGTTGTATGTTCCTCTGGTGCTGTACGGGCCGGGTATCTGGTTGTTATCGTATACGTCAAGTTCCAGGGTGAAGATACCTGTTTTTCCGTATACCAGATTAGAAATATCGGTGGAATCAATGGTAAAGGCAACCGTGTATTTAAACATCTGGGAATTCCAGTTGTCTGAATTTGGGTTATCATCAGAGTCTTCGTAGTTCGGATCGGTCGGCGAAAGCCCTAAAATGTTATCCGCTATGGTTCCCACATTGGCTTGCATTGCTGATCCGGTTCCGTTTGCGGGAACTCCCGTGTACTGGATCATTACCCCTTGAACGTAATTTTTCCCCGTAGAATAAGCAAGGTCAATCTCATCCCAGTTAGTTATGCTGCCTGGATTGACTATATGGTAACGCCAGCCTTTCTGCCATGAACCCGCGCCAACTGAAGCAGGAGGAGTTACTGTCCAGCCGGTTTGCAGGCTGGTGGTAACAACTTCACCATTATTTACAATTTCCGTAAATGCGGAACCGCCGGTTATTCTGGCCCTTATCGAAGAAAGACCGCCGTCATCCTGTACATCAGCGCTTATCTTAAAGTTGCCCGATACCCGGATGCCGTCTGCGTAATCCCTGTCCGGGTTACCGGCCTTCTCAATCAACGGAACGCTAATAGTCGGTACTCCGCTGTCAAAGTAGTAATTAAACGCGGCAGACGGAGAGCCATTCAGGTCGGGTACCTGATGATTTATCATGTCCTTGGTGTCCCATGCTCTTACCTGGACCTGTACATGGCGTTCTTGCATACCCGGATCAGGGTTGAGTTTTGCGTCGGCGTTTACACTGTAATACCAGCCTACCACTACATCGGTATTGCCCATTATTTTTGTCTTGACCCATCCGTTAGCCTCATCAACCCAAGCGTCTTCCGGGTTCTTGTAATAGGCACCCGTAACCATGTCTTGTATTCTGATATCCACGCTGTGAACCCAGTTATTGTCGTTTGCAGTCCCGGAGATTCGTACCTCGCCGCCAACACGTACCCCGTCACTGGGAGTCTGAATAGACGCCTGGGGAATATCCATGTCGGGGTCTATATATAACTTGTATTGCACAATGTTTATATTCCCCGCGCGGTCTACAACTTTAACGTAGAATGGCAGGAAGAAGGCGCTTATATCATTTGTAGTGCCATCTACGTCTTCTTCTATAATACTGAGAATAAATTGATTGGGATTCCAATCTGCAGAATAATTCCAGTAATTCAAACCGCCGGACCAGTTGCTGGCCGGAATGTCTTGATCAAGCAGGGTATCTGTCCATTCGGCGGTGTTGTAAGCTATTTCCCGAGCTGTATCATCGCTTCCGTCAGCAGTATTGTTATTTAATTTTCCGATGTGATAATAGATTTTTGCAAGACCGTTTTTATCATCCGATACACCGCCGATTTTTGTCGCTCCGGTTATCCATGTGTTGGACCACCAGATTGAATATTTACCGTTGGTCAAATTCCCCGATGCCTTCTGTGTACCCGCGCCCGGAGCGTTGAAATTAAGCGTAGGAGCGGTTTTGTCATAGGTAAAGTTCCATATTTCCATTGCGGACTGCCCCGAAGCGCCGGTAACATTTACCTGAACCGAGTGAGAAGCCTCAGTCAATCCGGCGGACAATGGCATGGAAAATTTATAGCTGCCATCCGATTGCCTTGTCTCGGTAATGGTTCCGGTAGACAATGCCCCGTCAACCCTGATACTAAGACTCTTTATAAACAAGGCGTTTTCAACAGTTCCTTCTATTGTTGAAGCGCTGTTAATGAACGTGCCTGTATTGGTGATCTCAAGTACGGGAGTAGCGCGTGCAACCATAAAGGCAAGGTCGGTCTCATAACCGTGGCTGTCAATGCCGAGATCTGCAATGGCATCATCATCAAGAGTTTCTTTACCGTAACCGTTGCCGTACACGTCCTTTACGCGGATGCTCAGCCTGTGAATCCCGTCTGCCAGATAATCCGGCTTGCTCGCATCACTCTCCAAATCAATTTGCCAGTTCACCGTATTGCGTCCGAAATAACTTGAATCGATTGTGCCCTGTTTCCATGCACCGTCGTCAATTTTATACCAATACGTTTTATTATCTTCTTCTATATATTTATCAACATCTTCTTCGCCGAAAATCGCAGAATACTCATCGGTGAAAGTTCCGCTCAATTTGGCGTTGGTGTCTGTGATGATAGTGCTGACAAGGTCGTTATATTTACCCTGCAAGGTGGGGTTGCTGCCAAGGTTATTAGCATTAAGGAGCGTATTTATAGTAGTAATTTCAGTCTCGGTCAAAACAACTCTTTTCGCCGGGCTTGTCAGCTCGATCCTTGGTATGTCAAGGTCGGGATCAACGAATATCTTGTAGTGGACAATGCTAATATTACCCGCACGATCCTCCACTCTTAAGTACAGAGGCAGATAAAATTTATTTTTACCTTCAGAAGTAATGGTCGTCTGTACATCCTTTTCTATCAGATCATACAGATTATATTTGTCCGGGTCAGTATTGTCCGGGTCATGCTTGTCCCAATACTGGTTCAGATCGTCCGTAAAAGTCCATGAACTCAAATTGCCGCTCCACCTGCTGTCCATGTTCACCGGACTATCCTCATCCAGTTTGGTATCGCGCCAGATGCCGGAAGGAGTACTAATGTTATCAAAATAGAAATTATTAATATCATAAGCAGCTTTTCGATCTGCCTCAGCATACCCGTCATTAAAAAGAACAGTATTGTTCAATTTTCCGAGGTGATAATGAATTTTCTTTATCCCGTTTGTGTCTTTAGTGGTTCCGCTGATTGGCTGCCGCCCTGTTACCCAAAGATCGGACCATCGGATTGAATATTTATCGTTATTGTCCAAATTTCCCGTTTCGCCAGAGGGCAAATTCGGGTATTTCAGCGTACCCCCGTTCGGAGTATTGAACTGAATTGTAGGAGCGGTTTTGTCAAAGATAAAGTTTCCTGTCTGTACATCGGAACCCGCGCCTCCTGTTGCGGTTAATTTCATGGAGTAGGATTTTTCTCCAATGCTGGCAAATGTGGCAGCCGGTATTGTAATCGTGTAAGTATATTCCTTGTCTGCAGCATTAGTGTCATCTATTACTATTTCAGTATCATCTGTATCACTTGGATCAAGTGTCCAATTCAGGTTTAAATCATTCGTGTTAAGTTTCAGATTTAATGAGCGAAGACTGCTCGTGCCTGTAACAGTCCCCGCTATGATAAGGTCTCCGGTGACAAATTCCGGCAATGTAGGCATGGTTAAAACGGGAATACCTCTCTCAAGCATAAAGGCCACGTCTGTCTGATAACCGCGGCCGCCGCCCGACACGGAAAGGATTGGATCGGTACTGTCTTTATCGTAACCGTTACCGTGGACATCCTTTACCCTTATGCTTAAACGGTGGATTCCGTCGTCTATATCAGCAAGGTCAATTTGCCAGGGAACAGTTTTTGCAGTAGGAGTGGTAACAGTAACAATCCCCTCCTTCCAGCCGGTAGGATCGTTATCAATTATATACCAAAATTTATTGTCGCCTCCCTGTTCAAACATGGTGGCATAGGCGTTGGTAAAATTTCCTATAAGTTTAGCGCCCGCGTCACTAAAGGCCAAAAGGGATAAAGTATCAAATTTTTCCTTTAATCCTGAGTCAGTTATAGGAGTATTCTTTATATCTGCAAATTCATCATCGTCTAAGTATACCGTCTCTGAGGGACTAATCAGGCTTATGGCGGGGCTTGCTGTGTCTATATAAAAAATCATCGACTTTGAAACGATTTGGCCGATTTTATCTTCAAAGGTAACTTCAAAGGTATGGGAACCGTCTTCTATATCATCCAAAAATGTTTTTACCGGTATCCGCCAGCCCAGCTCGCCGTCCCAGCCGCCTGTAGTTTCTGTTTTCCATACCGCAGAAACATTCCCTGCAGGCTCTGAATTTGGTATGACAGCAGGAATTTCAAACTTCCAGTCACT
>JAIRUC010000234.1 GCA_031254615.1 Treponema sp.
CACTGAAATCGCAATCAGTTTTTTCATACAAACTCCTCCTGTTATAATTGCGTTAAGGAAAAAGTCAACGACTTCTTGTGCCCTTATTTACCCGCAACGGACTGTCGAATTTATACGAAGGTATTTTTTTTACAGCAAAAGATGGGATTTTGAGGAATAATCAGGAGAGATTTTTTTCTAAATAGGGATGTTGTTTTTTGCAATGATATCGTTATGTATTAAGTTATGTACCATAAATACCGTATTGGACTAAATAGAAAAGCCCCTGCTGCTTACGCGGCGGGGGCTTTTTTATGGGGATCACAGCCCTGCGCATTTTTACTTTAATCTATATTGACAAAGCAGAATTTATGAATTATAAGTATGGTTATTATGAAAAAATTAAAAATATATTTGGATACAAGTGTTATAAATTTTCTCAAAGTTGAGGACTCTCCTGATTACCGCCGAGATACAGAGTTGTTTTTTGAAACTATTGTTGCTCCCGGAAAAGTAGAAACCTATGTGTCAAAAATAGTATTTCAAGAAATAAACAATACCGTTAATTTAACAAAGCGAAAAGAGCTGCTGGATATTTTTACTCAATATCCAAATATAAAAACATTAATTGCAGAAGAAAACAATGCCGTAGAAATAAATTCTCTGGTAGAAAGTTATTTGGATAATGGAATAATTCCAAAAAAAAATATCGCGGATGCCTTTCATGTTGCATATTCAACTATTTTTGAAATGGATATATTATTAAGTTGGAATTTTAAACATTTGGCTAACATTAACAAAGAACAAAAAATATTAGTTGTTAACAAACTTAACGGATATAATTATCCGTTTCGCATGGCAAATCCGTTGGAGGTAAGATATGATGAGTAGTTCACTGGAAAAAGCATTGGAAGAAACATGGAAAAACAAAGAAAAATTCTACGAAGAAACTAAAAATATGAGCATAATGGAAATAATAGAAAAAATTGAAGGTAGAAAATTTAACATAAAAAAGCACTCAAGCGGTATTTACTCAGGCGCAAAAACAGGCAAAAAAATTGCCGTAAAAAAACCGAGCCGGAGATCAACCGCCTCAGGCGCAAAAATCTCCGCAGGCAAAAAACAAAGTACAGCTCTGGCTGTAAATTAAAACCCCTTTCAGGTGTTTTCAAAACAGCTTCCATACTAAACAGCCTCTCTTTTATTATATCACTATAAATGACCAGGTCAACCCGCCAATTGAATAAATAAAAAAAATCATGACAATCGAAGAAATAAGTAAAAACGCAACAGAGTATCGAGAAAAAAATAATGGAAACGACATTTGACAAATTTATTAACAGCAACCCTAAAAGAAAGGCACAATTCGAAAAGGAATATAATGAGTTCCTTTTATCGGAATTTGTGCTGGAAAAAATGGAATCGGAGCATCTTTCTGTAAGGACATTGGCAAAAAAAGCAGGGGTATCACCAACGATAATACAGAAGATACGAAGTAAAAACGCTTCAAGAATAAATTTCAGGACATTTACAAATGTACTACATTCATTGGGATATAAAATAAACTTTGAAAGGATGTAATGAGAATTCTGTAAACATGACAATCAGATTTACAAACTTCCGGCGGTCGCTTGACATACAAGTCCCAATATGGTACTTTATAAGTACTGGAGGATTTTATGGCTATTAATTTGCGCGGGAATGTAAAACCTATTTCGTACATAAAGACAAATGCGGCTCAAATGATGAAATATGTAAATGAACGAAAAAGCCCCATGATAATTACTCAGAACGGCGAAGCGAAGGCCGTCTTAATGGATATAGAAACATACCAGGACACAGAGGACGCTTTCGCCTTAATGAATATTATTAAAATAGCGGAAAAGGATATTGAAAAAGGGAATGTCAGAAAAGCTGATGATGTTTTTAAAGACCTTAGAAAAAGAATAACGGTAAATGCCTAAGATGAAAACGGATAGAGTACAGACAGATAACAGAGCCGCCATGGAAGATAATATATAAAATAAATGACAAAATTGTAAATGTGCTGGCAATAATTGATTTATGTAAAGAATTGAATAATGATGATCTAATAACAAGTTATAAATTACCAATATATCATAAAGACCCTTTTGACAGATTTTTAATATGGGGCAATAAGAAATGATTTTACTCTGATTAGTGTTGATAAAAATATGGAGTTATACAAGAAAGAAGGCTTGAAGGTTGTATCCTTCAAAACCGCCTGATCCCGTGCCACAAAAAAAGCCGCCCTTGCGGGCGGCCTTCGTCAACTAACTTGCGTTAGCGGCTATTAATAATAGAAGAACTTCAGGTTGGTTATTTCGTATTCGATGGCAGGAGCGCCAGCAGGAATATAAATAACGAAATATGCGGTTTTTGCCGCAGTCGTTATATCGACACCAACTGTACTAAGTTTACTCACATCAATGTTAATTTGCATTGCTTCCTTGGGGCCTCCGTCTTGATTGCCTTTGTATTGTGATGTACTTGTGTGTACTACAGGTTGATTACCCCATTGAGCAGTTGTTATTTGGTCGGCGCCTGCCCATAGCTCAAGGTTTTTCCATAAATAGTCTCCGGCCTTTCCTTCAAAATCAAACGTAATAAACGCTGACCGTTGGAAATTAATACCGGCGGGAAGAGTAACAGGGAAACAAGCAAAATTGCCTTGATAATTTTGGTCAGTAGCGGTGTATTTAAAACCTTTATTACCAATTAGGGTAACAGCAGCACCAGCGCCTACCGCGCTTATTTGGCTGGCATTAGTGAAATTAATCGCATTAGCATCAATAGGAGTTGCATTTACAGTGACTGTAAAATCTTTTACAAAGTCTCTGTCGCTTCCGCTTTCGGCTTTCCCGCCTACAACGGTTGCCCTCAGTTTAAATGTTCCTGGTTTAGATGCTTTCATTCTATTGTTTAATACCAAGCCCGCAACTTCTCTTGGAGGAGAATATGATGTATCTAACCCATACCAATCAGCCTCGGCTATGTTTGTAGCATCGTTTACTAATGTCCAAACAATCTTTGTATTTGTCGCATCGGCCGCATTATCAACAGTTCCTTTGACTTCAAATGCGATATCCTTAATTGCACTAGGAGTACCTCCCGCTAAATCGCCAGTAAGAGTAATGCCTGTTACTGCTACAAACGGCTCCGGTTCTTCGGGTTCTTCACCTTCCAATGTGCCGGTATAGAACATAAAGCTTACTTCAATCTTGTGGCTAGGAGTTCCTATGCCGCCCCCGGCTACCATGTCAGCATCGCCTTCCCATGCATTGTACTGGAACGCAATTTCTCCATGAATTCCGGAAACAGGATAATCAGCATAATTCTCATCACCAACTCCGCCTTTCACCAGAATCCCGTTCGCATACTGCGCTGTCTCGCCGAACCTGTTTACATCTGTACCCATCGCTCTGTCCGATTTGGCGTTATACGATAACCCAGCGGCCGGCTGCTTTAAGCTGGCTATCTTTATCGTTACCCTGACTTTCTCATACTCTGTCCACGCAAGCCCGTCTGCACTTTTTCCATCCGGCGGTGTCCAGCTAAAACCTATGCTGGTCGCTCCGCTCCCCGCTTTGTTGGTAAAACTATTTCCACTTACGCTGGCTCCTGCCTGTTGTGCGGCTGAGCCGATTACCTCTAATGTA
>JAIRUC010000299.1 GCA_031254615.1 Treponema sp.
AAACTAAATAGGGAGCGGCAGGAGGGGGATTGGCAGGCAGGTTTGCCAGCCATGTTTGCAACGTGGCGATGTCGGTAAAGGTATATTCATTCTCATCACCAGTACGCGCAAGGCGGAAACCGTGATTATATGCTTTGTCAATTGGATTATCTGAATGTACATAACCTATTCTTTGGTAACTATTCGGATCATTCAATGCTCCACCGCGCGTAACACTGGATGCCCCAGATGTTTCAAAACACCATTCCCATACATTTCCGCTCATATCATAGAGTCCCAGAGCATTGGGCGTTTTATTTTTCACTGCGGATGTTGTATCGCCGCTGTTATCTTGATACACAGCCACATCACCGGTATTTGAATTTGCGGTAGCGCCGCTGGCGGAATCGCCTTTGGTAAACCACGGATCACTGTATCCGGCCACCGTATTGGTATCATCATCCCGCCACCGCGCGGCCAGTTCCCATTCATTGCTGGTAGGCAGACGGAAACCTTTTGCGGTTACACTGGGCGTTACTCCATTTAAGGCCGATGTTTCACCAGCATCCCGAATGGGGCTTCCCCCGTTGTTGTATACTGTTGCCAGGTTTTCTCCGGTTTTTTCGTTCCAGTATTCGGTCAGGGCGTTGCACCATACGATTGAATCATACCAGTTCACCATGGTAACCGGCTGTTGATCGCTGCCGTCCCCGCTGCTTCCTTTCTGTCCTTCGCTCATGCTGTAACCGTTTGCCACAGCCCAAGTTCGTACGGTATTCCACTGTTCCCATGTTACTTCGGTTTCACCCATTTGGTAGGCATAGGTTATTGTGGCCGTTCCATTGTCATTGGTTCCTGTTGGAAAGGTTACACCTCCGGGGATTTCTACCATGTTAAAAGAAATGTCATTATCAGTAATAATCAAAAAATCACTATCGCTAAAACTGTATCCATCACCCTGCGCCGGAGTGGTCAGGTTTTTATAAATGTGAATGACCTCGGTCTTGACGATTTTTCCTTCGCCTTTTTCCAACTCCAAACGGAGGAGATAATACCCAGCATCCAGAGTGAAGGAACCGGAAGATGCATCATCGGTCTTCATATCCACTTCTTCCAGTACATCGCCTTCCAGAGACAGCACCTTTAACGCCGCAACGCCGACATCGGCAGGGTACGAAATGTCATAACTGAAAATGCCTGTCCCGTCTTCCACATCGCCCTGAATGTCGATGCTGACGTTGTTGGTTCCCAGCTGAACCGTCAAATTTTTACTGCCCCGCGCCGCTTCATATTCGCCATTGGGTATTCCCTCAATACCGCTGATGTTAATATACGCTATAGCGGTAATGGTCCAGTTACCTGTAGCAAGGGATATGGTTGTGTTTGCGTTGGTAACCGATTCGGGGCTTTTTGCCGCCTGTCCGCTACCCGGTGTGAACTGTAATTCATAACGGCTGAATACCGGGGTCTGCGGAAACAAGGTGCGGGAATTTTCTTCGTTTCCTATACGGACGGTTACCATACCTTTTTCGGCCACCGGTACCGGTGAAAATCCATCTGAACACCCTGCTATGAAAAAAAGACTCACTATAGCCGCAATAAGGCCGGCTTGTATCTTCGATAATAATTTCATTTTTGTTCCTCCTTATTCGCTCACTAGGAAATTCAATTCCTGTGAATAAACTATTCCGGCTTTGCTCGCGATAACTGTCAGCCGGTGGGGGCCGTCAGCCAACTCAGTCTGGTTAAATGTAATACTGCTTGAGTTTTCGCTTTGTTCAACACCGTTCAGAATCCACCGGAAATTGCTGTAAGCGGTATCGGCGACTGAAAAGGTAAATGCGGTGTCATCCTTTGCCAGCACAATATCTTCGGCAGGCCCATCAAAATTAATGGTAATAGATGCGTCGCCGGTTACGGGATTCACCGTAACAACACAAGTTGCCGTTTTGCCGCCGTCCGCGGTGGTAACGGTAATAGTCGCTGTTCCTTCGGCAATGGCTGTCACTGTGCCGTCAACTACTGTCGCCACATTAGTATTATCAGAAGACCATGTTACATTTTTGTTTGTCGCATTTGATGGGTTTATTGTTGCATTAAGTGTCGCCGTATCATCTATCTCAAGGGTAAGGATGCTTTCGTTAAGCGTAACATCGATAACAGCTACATTATTAGGATCAGCCGGCTCTACCGTAACATCGCAGGTGTCGAAAAAGCCGCCGTCCGCCGTGGTAACAGTAATCGTTGCTGTTCCCTCGGCAATAGCTGTCACTGTGCCGCCGTCTACAGTTGCCACATTATTATTACTGGAAGACCATGTTACATCTTTGTTCGTTGCATTTGATGGGTTTACTGTTGCAATAAGCGTCGCCGTATCATCTATCTCAAGGGTAAGGATGCTTTCGTTAAGCGTAACATCGGTAACAGCTACAGTATTAGGATCAGCCGGCTCTACCGTAACATCGCAGGTGTCGAAAAAGCCGCCGTCCGCCGTAGTAACGGAAATAGTCGCCGAACCTGCGGAAACGGCTGTTACCGTGCCATTGTTTACAGTCGCCACGCCGGGATTACTGGAACTCCAGCTAACATTTTTGTTAGTTGCATTATTTGGCTCAACCGTAGGAGTAAGTACTGCCGTACCATTAACCGCAAGGGTAAGACTGCTTTGGTTAAGCGTTACGCCGGTTACCGCTGTAGCTGTATTAGTCGAGTCTGAATCCGGGCTGTTACAAGCAGTCAAACCAAAGACAGCTAAAACGAGAACTAATGCGCCTGTAAAAAGAAATGATTTCCGGCTATTTAAGCGGAATAAACAGGGGGGGGGGGGGGGGTAACACTAAAATCGGATTGTTATACATATTCTATCCTTTATTGTTACAAGATTTGTAAGGCAGTTTCACCGGATACAGTTGCCTGAAGTTCAGCGTTTTTCTTTTCAGAAAAAATTTTGTAATTTTTTTACAGCGCAAAACTGTTTTGCAACGCAAAACTTCAAAAGGAAAACCGCGGGTTTTTCCGCCTTTGAGCTTCAACGAAGCCACTATGGTAGTATAATCTGATTTTTGGAGTCTTGTCAAACGAATAAGCTAAATATAAAAATATCGGCTATACTTACTATATGACACATCATGAGATTGAAAAACTGATTGTTACTCGATTTTTAAAATATGTCCGTTACGACACCCAAAGCGACCGCCGTATCGAAGAAACTCCCTCTACGCCGGGGCAGTGGGAGCTGGCAAAAGTTTTGCGGGATGAACTTTTGGGGCTTGGGCTGAAGGATGTAAAAATTGACGAGCATTGTTATTTGATCGCGCGGCTTCCCGCAAGCGCCGGAAAAGAAAGCGCGCCGTGCGTTGGGTTCCTTGCCCATCTTGATACCGCAGGCGATGTTTCGGGAAAGGATGTAAAGCCGCAGTATATAGAAGATTATGACGGCGGCAAAATTGAGCTTGCGGGCGGCCTCTGCCTTGACCCGCGAGACGAGCCGGATTTGGCAGCGCAGAAGGGCGGGGCGATTATCCACAGCGACGGCACAACTCTGCTTGGCGCGGACAACAAAGCCGGCATTGCGGAAATCATGGCCGCGGTGGAGTACCTTGTTACAAATCCGCAGATTCAGCACGGACAAGTCGAAATCATCTTCACCCCCGATGAAGAAACCGGCAAGGGTCTGCCGGATTTCCCCATGAGCGAAATAAAATCCGCCGCCTGTTACACTGTGGACGGCGGCCCTGTTGGCGAAATCGAAAGCGAATGTTTTAACGCGTACAAAGCGGATATTGAATTTCAAGGCAAGGTAATCCACATCGGGACGGCAAGAGGCGCTCTTGCAAACGCGGCGCTGATGGCCGCCTCTTTCGCGCTCCTCCTTCCCCGTTCCGAAAGTCCCGAAGCTACAGACGGCTACTACGGCTATTACTGCCCAATGGAAATTGCCGGCAGCCTTGATAACGCTTCTCTTGAAGTTTATTTGCGCGATTTTGACAGCGATGGCATGAAACGACGGCTGGAAGCGCTCGATATTTTTGCTAAAACAGTGGAAGCCCAGTTTCCGGGCGGACGGGTCATTGTTAAAACACAACCGCAGTATTATAATATGAAAGCCAAAATAGATGAAAAGCCAGATGTCCTGGAAAAGCTGAAGCAGGCAATGAACAGCTTAAGTCTAGAGTGGCGGCTTAAACCAATACGGGGCGGAACTGACGGCTCCCGGCTGACAGAGATGGGTATTCCCACTCCGAATATTTTTACCGGAGGGCGTAATTTTCACAGCCGTCTGGAATGGGCGAGTGTAAGAGAGATGTGTGCGGCCTGCAAAGTTATTATTAGACTTGTTCAATAACCCGGTTGGTTATTGAACAAGTCTTGCAATTTTTATGGCCTATGGCCTTAAAAATTGTGTTTTTATAAGGAAGATATTTAAAAACTGAAGTTTTTAAATATCTCTATTGAATTAACAAGGGGAGTGAATTATGGTTGATACCCTAAGCACCGCTTTTGGCGTACAAATAAAAAAAGCAATGTCAATGACAAAAGCTGCCGTTGTAATAACAGAAGACAATGTGTATCAGGAGGGAGACCGGAACATCCTTCCCCTGTTAGATGAAATGGTGGAATCTTTGCTTCTTCCCGGAAGCGCCCTTGCGGGGCTTGAAAACCTTGAAGACCTTTATCAAAAAGCCGAATCGGGGAAGTCATGCCTTCTTATGGTTGAACATTACAGCAACATGGACCTTTCTCTTGTTTCGCTGATGGCGCGAAAAGCCGGAGGACGCGGCAAGGAAATCGGCGACTCGATAATCGCCATTGCCGGAATGAAGCTTAACGAAGACAACCCCATTGTCGCGGCGTTTGCCAGCGCTTACACGCGAATCGTAATTTATCCAAGCCGTTATCTGCATGGCATAGACGAAGAAATTAAAAAAGTTGAACTTCCGCGCAGTAACTCAATTAACCGCGCCGCCATGAGGACGCTCAACGAAAAAAAACTCGAGGGAAAACTTGTTCTGGTTTTCCCGGCAGGAACACGCTATCGCGCATGGGACCCGGAAACAAAAAAGGGAGTGCGCGAAATCGACTCCTACATCCGCTCTTTTGACTATATGTGCTTTATCGCCCTGAACGGCGAAGTTTTGCACGTTCAAAAAACCGATATGCTGAATGACGCGGTAAGCAAGGATGTTGTTTTGGTAACCGCTAGCCCTGTTGTATCCTGCGAAGAATTCCGTGAAAAGGCAAGAGCGTCGGCAAAAGACGACGAAGACAAGAAGCAGGTTGTAGTAGACGCAATTATGAATGAACTTGAAAAACTACACATTGCCGCGGAAGAAGAGAGAAAGAAAATAATTAACTCGAAATAACGCAGTGTACTACTCCTTTTGAATATAGTACACTGCGAAACTGGGTAACGAAGTTACCTTGTAACCGGTAGTTTGTTACAAGGTAACAAAGTTACCAGGTAACTATGTTAAGGTAACTTTGTTACCAGTTACCACCGCCACCGCCGCGTTCACGGCGAGGTTTATCCATCGCCTCATTTACGCGCAGTTGGCGTCCTTCAAGTTCGCGGCCGTTCGTGCCCGCGATTGCAGCGCTCGCTTCTTCATCGCTGCTCATTTCGATAAATCCAAAACCTTTGGAGTTGCCAGAGTCGCGATCAAAAATGATCTTTGCGGAAGCGACAGTCCCAAAACCTGAAAACAGGTTTTTCAGACCATCCTCGGTAGTGTTGTAAGACAGGTTACCGACATACAATTTCTTAGCCATTGAGAAAAATCCTTCTCCCGGAACAAACAGGCTGCCCTTTCGGGCTTCCGGATTGCATACGTCCGGGTGCGTCCGGACACTATCCAAAACAACGTTCGGGATATTGTCCGATGGACTTACGTCCAAGTATTCACGCCCGCATAAGCAGACGACTCAAATTCCTCCTGTCCGAAAACAAGAGAAAGTAAGATGCAAAATTGTTAAGGGAAAAAAATGAAAGACGAAAGCGAAAGACAATTACAGAACCCCTAAACCAAAATACTCTCAACATAAAAACAAAAAAAATCCTACTATTTAACTAAACTCTACAATTTAAAATAAATTATGTCAAGTCTTTTTGTAAATTATTTTTACGGCAGACTTTATATCAGAGACGGCTTTCAACCCATGCACAGGTTGATTTTCGGCAGCAGGCCCAAGAAAAGAGCCAAAGCCGAGGTTGGTGGCAGTTTTAACCCGTCCGGCAAGGCGGCGTACAGGACGGATTTCGCCGGTTAGGGACAGTTCCCCGGCGATAGCCATGTCCGCCGGAAGAGCAAGACCGGTTCGCGCCGAATACAGGGCAAAGGCAAGGGCAAGTTCGACCCCAACTTCGGTAATGCGGATGCCTCCCGCCGCGTTCACATACAAATCCTGATCCGAAAGCCGCAGTCCCAGATGTTTTTCCAGGGCGGCAGACACCCGCGAAACCCTGCCCGAATCGATCTTGTCGGAAAAAACCCGGCTCATCGAACCTTTTGCCGGAATGGTGAGCGCCTGAATTTCAACTAAAATGGTTCTTGAGCCTTCCAGCACAGCCGCCGTCGCTACTCCGGGAGGCAATTCACCCTCACGCCGCACCAAAAAAAGGCGGCCAGTATCTTCAACCGGAGAAAGTCCCTGCTCTCCCATCGTAAAAATTCCGATTTCATCAACAGAGCCAAAGCGGTTTTTCGCGGCTCTCAAAAAACGGCAGTCCGTAGTTCCGCCCAGAGCCGAAGATTTGTCGTTTTGCTCAAAGTAAAGAACTGTGTCCACCATGTGTTCGAGCGTTTTGGGGCCGGCGATTACTCCCTCTTTGGTAACGTGCGCCGTTAAAAAAAGCGCCGCATCATGTTCTTTGACCCACGAAATTAATTCAAAGGAGCAGAACTTCATTTGGTTTACGCCGCCCGGCGCAGAACCGCCGTCCGCGGAAAAAAGCGTCTGTGCGGAATCTACCAGTACCAGAACAGGCTTTACGGCGTTAAGGACGGTTTCAATTTCTTCAAGGCTTCCGGTGCACAGTATTTCAATTCGCTCCATACTGTTTTTATCTTTGCTTAAACCGAGCCTGTCCGCCATTAAACGCAACTGGCCTGCGGATTCTTCGCCGGAGACGTACAAAACGCGCCCCTTGGTTTGAACTGCGGCGGCAAGCTGCAGAAGCAATGTTGATTTTCCGATACCCGGCTCTCCTCCGACAAGTACAGCCGAACATTTCATAATGCCGCCGCCAAGTACGCGATCCAATTCGCCGATGCCGCTTCCAATGCGGCTGCCTTCCGCCGGGTCTACGACGGAAAGAGGCAAAGTTTGCGGCACACTGCGCGAATCACTTCGCGTGCGCGATTCGCTTCGTCTGTTGTTTACCGCGTTATTTACCGCAGTTTCTACAAAGGTGTTCCATTCGCCGCACTCGGGACAGCGGCCAAGCCATTTGGGTTCTTCATGTCCGCAGGAAGAACATTTGTAAATCAGTGATTTTTGTTTTTTCATTTATTCACCATTGCCGGTTTCTGAATCGTCAGTTTCCGGAGGACCGATTTCCGGGGCGGCGGCTTCCGCAGATATGGCTTCCCGTGAAGCGGGTTTTTTTCGCGGCGTTAGGCGCAATCCAACGCCAAAACGCCAGCCGTCAACGGCGGGAAGATCCTTGTCCGTCCACAGGCGGTAAACGGGAAACCATGTGCGAAGATCAAAGCCAAGCAAATATTTTTCATTGATTGGAAAATCCATCCCCATACCGGCCGCCGGAAAAAACCATCTGCCTTCGTTCCAGAAATATTTGCGAATAGCATCCGTCTGCAAGCGGGCGTCTGTTTTAATATCTCCTGTTGAAAGATTATCGGGATGCAGACCAAAAGCCAGAACAACAAGGCGTAAATCCGCAGCAGGCCCGCCGTATAAACGCAGTCCCGTACCGTTTTTGCCAATTGGAAAAGCCCCTGTTAGTTGAAACCCGGTCACAAAACCCATTACAAAGGCGGAACGGTTTTCCGGGTTACAGGGCATCGCATACTCAAGCATTGAATTATACTCATAATTTGTAAAATAAAGGTCTTCGGTAAATTCCAGCCTTAACAGGCGAGTTGATTGCCATACAGCAGAAAAACCCAGCGAAGGAAGAAAGGGAGCAGGATCAGCCCCCTGTCCGGCAAAGTAAAAAATACTGCCGCGTGTTGCCCAATTAACATCATCCAAAAACGAATCCGCGCTTACGGGAATTAATATCAGAAAAAAATTCAAAAATAACGCAGCCGGTTTCATAAAAATATTATACCGCAAAAATAACACCGGGACAATTCTCCCCGTTGAGGTTCAATGTCCCCGGATCAATAACAATATTATCAAGAGGGTAGTCGTTCTTTCGCAGTAAATCGCAAACCTTCTGCACTTCGTCCTGCCCCTCCAATATTACCACAGCCGCCGCGCCATAACGGCGGATAAGCTGCGCTTTTCTGATAAACTCCGCCTCTGTGTCTTTCAGGGTTAAAGGTCCGGCAAGACATCTTCCCTGCAGGCGTTTCAGACCGGATTCAATTACATTCATGCCGGGGCTGTTAATGTAAAATGGGACTTTGGCGGCATAGGGATTCACAAGAGCAAAATCCAGAAAGCCGCTTAAAGTTTTTTCATCGTCTGTTTCAATATTGATAAACGCCGCGCCGTCATCAACCATGTTACGCGCTTCTTCGACAGCATCTTCATAATCTCCTTCGCAAAGCAGGCGAAGAAACTCTTTTCTTCCGGCATCATCCGCTGTGCTTTTAACAGGGACAGCGTTATCTGAAACATTAACCGGCTCCAGTCCGGAAAAGACTGTCCTCCGCGAAACAGGAGAAATAGCGCGGGGTTTGTAAAAAGCCGCCTTTTTCGCGATTTCGGCGATGTGAGAGGGAGTAGAGCCGCAGCAGCCTCCGATAATGTTAACAAGTCCTTCTTTCAGATAATTTTCTATGTTAGCTGAAAACATATCCGGCGTTTCTTCGTAACAGCCAAGGCTGTTTGGAATACCGGCATTGGGATAGGCGCTGACAAGGCAGGGGACAATTTCAGACAGCTTGCGTACAAAGGGAATAAGTTTTTGCGCATTCACAGAACAATTCAGGCCGATTGACCAGGGGTTAACATGAAGCACAGAACTGCAAAACGCTTCCAGATTCTGTCCGGAAAGGAGACGCCCAGATTCGCCCGAAACAGCGGCGGAAATCATTATCGGCACATCAATATTGCGCTCTTCCAGCAGCCGGCTGATTGCAAAAAGCGCCGCTTTTGCGTTGACAGTATCAAAAGCCGTTTCCACAAGAAAAATATCCGCGCCGCCGTCTAAAAGCCCTCTTGCATTGTCATAAAAAGCGGCCTCAAGCTCGTCCCAGCAAATACTGCGTTTACCGGGATTGAGGATGTCGGTACATATGCTCGCGCCCTTCGCAGTGGGGCCGATACTTCCCGCTACAAAGCGCGGACTTCCGTTAGCTGAAAAATTATCCGCAGATTTACGGGCGATTTTCGCGGCGGCGGCGCTTATGTCGTAAGCGAGACCGCCAAGTCCGTAATCGGAGAGTGAAATTGAGGTTGAATTGAAACTGCATGTTTCGATAATATCCGCACCGGCTTGCAGATAATCGTCATGAATCGAGGCAATTACCTCCGGCTTGGTAAGGCAAAGCAGATCATTGCAGCCATTAAGCGGTGCGGGATGATCCGCAAATTTATCGCCCCGAAAATCCTTTTCGCCGCGAAAATCCTTTTCGCAAAGATGCAGTGATTGAATTACCGAGCCAATTGCACCGTCTAAAATTATAAAACGCTTTTGTGCGATAGAATTCAGTTGTTCCCGAACAGACATAAATCTAATATAACAAAAATTTTTACAAGAGAGAAGTCAGGGGTGGTTAATAGCCTGGGCTATTTACAGCAACCCTGCTTTGCATCAGTTTTGGTTTAAAATTCGTTCTTTCATAAAAGTATCCACTGTTATTCTGTTTACGCCGTATATCCTGCCTATTTCGCTCTTTGAAAATTGCCGTGCAAGCAGAGACTTTATTTCCTGTTCGCGGCCTGAAAGTTTAACGTGGGAGGATTTTTTGCCGTACGGTCTGCCGAGAATTTTTCCCTCTGCGCGCCTTCGGGCAAGGGCTTCCTTTGTTCTTTGAGAAATCAGCTCTCTTTCAATTTCGGCGGACAAACCAAAAGCGAAAGCCAATACCTTAGACTGAATATTGTCACCTAACCGATAATTGTCTTTTATTGTCCATATTATGACATCATTCATCATTAAGTGATTAAGAATTGACATAATCATGAAAAGACTTCTTCCAAGACGGGACAGCTCGGAACAAATAATCATATCACCTGACTTAACCTCCGCAAGAAGTGAACCTAAAAGCCGCTTTTCAGGTGATTTAGTACCGCTGATTGTTTCCTCAATCCATTGTTCAATTTTAAGATTATTTTTTGAACAAAACTTATTAATTTCGAAACGCTGGTTATCAACTGTCTGTTTATCGGTACTTACTCTGATATACCCGTAAGTCATAATACCTCCAAAAAAAATGTATGTTATTACTTATCGTCTTTTTTATTAAGCACATAACATTATTTTGCAGAAAATATTGTTATGTGTAGTGTCAGTATTTTTATTCGATTATTTCCGTTATATTTGATATTTTCTGTATGATTTTATCAGGGTATATATTAAAATCCTCCAATACGGCTTTTTTTGAATTAATCCATATTGTATATATTCCTAACTTTTGCGGCGGTTCTATGTCCCATATTAAATTATCTCCGACCATAATTATATTTTCACATTTTATTTTTGTTTTTTGTAACATGTATTCGTAAATTTTTACATCAGGTTTGCTATATCCTATTTCAACATCAATAAAAATATAATCAAAATATTTTTCAATATTAAACCGCTTTAATTTTCCGCGCTGACCTTCGGATGTTCCGTTGGTAATCACACCTAATTTTAATTTTTTTTCTTTAATTTTTATCAGTGTTTCTTCAACATCATCAAATAAATACCATAAACTTTCCTGTATTTGAGAATAATTATCAGCAAATTCTTCCAACTTTTTAATTTCAATTTTTGAAAAATCTTTTAATGCCAATTTTACAATTTCCCGTCTTGCCCGGATTATATTTTCTCTTCCGGCTTTATGCCTTTCGGGATCAGACCAATACCATTTTCTTGTCGTTCGTAATTTATCCAGTAAAATATTTTTTTCAATATTTATATTATTATTTTGAATAAATATATCTACAGCTTTATCCCACGCTTCTTCTGAAACAAGGTCAAAAGCCATTAGTGTGTCATCCAAATCGAATAAAATTAATTCCGGCTTCATGATTTTTATTTTATAATTTTTAAATTTTTTTGTCTATTCTTTTTTGTATTTTTATATTCAATTGAAATTTTACCCGGCGTTCAGAATTTAACGATCGTGATCAATTCAAGTGTTAGTTTCTCGTCACCTAATTTGCAAGGCCGCCGAAGGGAGCCAGTTCTTCCCAGCGTGAAGGCTCGGATACGTCTTTGTCTATGCGGATAAAAATTTCCGGGTTAAAGCTTGGTGAGGGGTGCAGTGCATTGTTGGCGTTCAGGTAGCCAAGGTTAATTCCGGGCGCGCCGGGAGTGTCGCCAACGCTCATCCTTGTCATAAATTCGGGGTTACGTGTTATGGAATCCCACGCGCGGGCGGAATCGGCGTAAAGCGACAATGCGCGCGAGCGGTATTCGCGGTTGCCTGTCTGTTTTGCAAGCGCTTCGTAAACAACTCCGGCGTTGTTACGCGCCATCATCAGGCGCTCGCCCAGTTCCAGAAATTGAGGGTTGTCGTTGGGCAGAAGCACGGGCAGCCTTACACGCTGGTTTTCCAGTATATCAAGCAGGCGGGAGTAGTAGCCTTGTGCCGCAAAATAGTCGCCGCGCTTGTAGGCGGTGTTTCCAAGTGCGAAAAGTATTCGTCTGTTCAGGGGCAGTTCAGCCGCCGCCTTGAAAAGATAATCGAGTGCGTTTCCCCATTTTTCCTGCTGATAATAAGCGGCGCCCATGCGATATTGAATTTCGGGCGGCGACCAGCCGTATTTTTCGGCGGTGTGATAGTTGTTCAGGGCGGCTTGTATGTTACCCGATTTTACAAAGTATTCCAAATCGCCGACTCCGGCGTAAAGCTGTCCAAGCTGCGCGGACGGGGATATTAAATTCCTTGAAACAAAATCTTCGTAAAGTTCGATGCCTCTTACATATTGTTCTTCGGCGCGGAAAAACTCCTTACTATTGACAAGCAAATTCGCGTAACGGTAATGTGTGTCAACACGGTTAAGGCGGCGGCGCACAGATTCTCTTTTTGCAAGATCAAATGCACGTATGGCGTTTTCCAGTGTCAGCCGTTCTTCGTAAGTGTTTCCCAAGCTTTTATAATAACGGGCAAGATGATAATGGGGTTCGGGCAGATACTGGTCTTCTCTGACAGCCTGCAGCAGCAAATTACGCACGCTTTCTATGCTTTCGATATACGGGTCACGCACGCCCTTGGCCGGTTCAAGCTGTTTGTCCAAAAGATAGCCGCCAAGTTCCGCAAGAGACGGGGTGGAAAGCTTGTATTTTTTTCTGTTGTTCTCGAACCATGCTCTTAAATTGAGTGTTTCTTTTAAATTGTCTGTACGGATAAAATAAAGCATCATCCGTTCTAAAACCGGGCCTGTCCATCCGCCTTGCAATATTCTTGCGTAGGCAAAACGCGCGTCTTCATATTTATCGTAGAATTTTGTCGGATCGGAATCCGCCCAAGCAAGGAAGTTGTCCCCCGACGCAAGAAGTCCGTCAAAATCGTTAGGTGCATAGTCAAGAAGTTCGTGCTGCAAAATCCTGTTCGCTTTTTCGTAATTTAACAAATAATATGTTTCCAGACCGGCGTAATCCAGAATGCCTTTTTTATCCCTTGGATAGAATCTTAAAAGTTCATCATATTTATTTTCTGCAAGCAGATAACGCCGCTGATCCCTGAAACCTTCGGCATAGGTATAGAACCATTTTTTCTTGCGGTGCAGGTTTGAGGCTTCCTGGAACAGCTCGTTTGCCCTCTGATATTCGCCAGCGTCAATCCGTTCATAACCGCGTTTGTAAAGCGATTCGGCCTTTACCGGAAGATAAATAAATTTGTAGCCAAGAAAAATTGTGGATACCAGCAATGCCGCGGCTAACGCGACTACTCTTAAAACCGGAAGGAAGTTATGTACAAAAATATACGCAAAACTGGATTTTTCCGCTTCCCATGCTTCGCCTGTACTTTTTTCATAACTTTTGGGTATGACAATTTCCTTGCCAAGAATTTCTCCGGCAAGCTCTGCCATCTCTTTTACATGGGCGCCTCTAATCAGATAACGGATAAGCTTTGACAACTGCTGCGGCAGAATTACCTGCTCTGCGATTAATTCTTCGCAGGCAACACGCAGGTTAAGCGGATAACTTCTTAGAGTTGCCAGTAATTTATCAACATCTGCCTGAGAAAGTTGAATTTCATCTGTATCTTCGGATTCGGGCTCTTCTATAACTTCCGCTTTTCTTCTTCTGAAAAAGCCTTTTTTGGGTTTGGGCTGAGGTGTTAGATCTAATTTTGATTTTTCAAAAATTTCATCAAGGCCGGGAAGGGCGAAGTCGTCATCAGTAAAAGCGACGCTGACAGGAGGCTCCGGCTCAGTCTCATTTTCCAAATCAATTGATTCGGAGGCAAAGTCTTCGCCAAAACCCGACATATCTGGCAGCTCGCTGCCTGGCAGTTCACTGCCTGGCAGTTCGCCTGACTCTTCCATGTCCGACTCGGCGTCTATACCAAAATCAGAATCTGCCGCGAGAGGCTGTTCTGTTGTGTCAAAATCCATATCGGGCAGCGAGCTGCCTAGCAGACTGCCGTCAAATTCTGTTGGCGTAAATTCGGATTCACCGGAAAAATCTGTATCGGGCAGGGAGTCGCCGCTGTCAAACTCAAAATCTCCCAAAGAAGATTCTTCTGTGTTAAAAGACATATCGGGCAGCGAGCTGTCTGGCAGTGAACTGCCTAGCAGTGAACTGCCTTGCAAATCATCAAAATCACCGGAAGCGCTTGGGCCGCTGTCAATATCAGGCTGTTCGCCGCCCAGATCGATCTGTTCTTCGGCATCACTGTCTACATCGGATTCAAAAGTATCCGGCAAGTCAAAGTCCGGCGGTAACATTTCTGTTTCTAATGTATCTGAATCAGATTCGAAAGAATCAGATTCGAAAGAATCAGTTTCCGGTTCATCTAATATATGAGTGTTAGCGGAAACACTTTCATCGGGTAAATCTAAATCCGGCTCGGGTGATTCATCGGCGGCGGATGAAGCTTCCGGAGCAAAAAATCCGTCGGAAGAGCTGTCCGTGGTGAAAGAGCCGTCCTGCCTTTCACCGCCAAGATCTAATCCTTCTTCGCGTTCTTCTTCTTCGGGAACATCGGTTAATAAATCATCTAATGAAGAATTTTCAGCAGAGAAATCGCCGGAAGAAAAATCTTCGATTGGAAAATCATTATCAGGAGATTCATCTGCGGGGAAATCCACAGGCGACGATTCAATTTCATCGGACAATCCCGACAACAGGTCTGCGGGTACGGAAAAATCATCGTCTTCGGGCAGATCAGAACTTGCCGTGGATTTTAAAGATGCGTCATCTGAAGACTGAGTTTCCGTTCCAAGAGAACTTAAAAAATCATCGGCGGGGAAAGTATCATCTGAGGAAGTCTCACTTCCCAAGGAAGTGCCGCTTCCAAAGGAAGCGCCGCTTCCCAAAGAATCTAAAAAATCGTTATCGGGCAGGGGCTCTTCTGTTGAAGGTAAACCCAAAGAACCGAGTAAGTCATCGGAAGACGGCAATTCATCACCTGCCGATGCGGTAGTGTCATTAAAAAGGTCATCAAAAGACGTGCCGGAAATATTATCTTGAGGCGGGGAGGTATCATCCGTGGGGACAGAACCCAGAAATGCGCTAAAATCAAAATTGCCCATACCTGCGTCTGTGCTGCTACCGGCGGAATCTGCAGGTGAATCAAGCGAAAAACCGGCAGAGGGAGAGGCTTCCCGTGAAGGCCGCTCGAAAGGAGGCGCTTCTGTAGTGGGGAGATCGAGAGATGTATAGGGCAGTTTCCTTTTTTCAACATCTTCTCTTTCTTTAGCGATGTTGCTAAATGAGTTTCTAAACTCGTTAAGCGCGCTTAATGAAGGCATATTAAGATAATCAATTATCGGCCGATAATTGTAAAGAATGTATGAAAACGATTTATGCGTTTGTTTTTTTCACCATGATTGCCGCTTTTCCTTTGGCTGCTGAGTGGGAAACTTATGAGCTTATTGACCGCCTATTGGGCATTCAGGAGCCTTGCGCGCCCGTAGTCCATGAAAATTCGGTGATTTTTACGGCTTCGTCGGAAATGGGGAAGGTTGGGATAGCGTTTGCCCATGAAAAATTCGCTAATGTGTACTGGTTTAAGCAGCTTATGGTCTCTCAGGACCGCCTAGCCCCTGTTTTTTTGCCCGGTCAAAAATATCCCGACCCTTATAAGGATTCCGGTATTCTCTTTTATGTATATCAAGTTCCCGAAGAATTCCTTGAGGTTGAGTACAGGCTTGTTGTAAACGGCCTTTGGACAATTGACCCGCTCAATTCCCAGTACAAAAAAGACCCGGTTTCCGGTCTTAATTTTTCTACAGTGTCCATTCAGCCCCGGCCTTCAAAATCCAACCCCCTTAAGGGATTGCCCAATGGCTTAATTTTTACGTTTAATGCACCTGCGGGGGAAACTGTTACGGTGGCGGGCGATTTTAACGGGTGGGACCCGTTTATGTATGAACTCAAAGAATACCCCGCGGGCGTTTACAGTATTACTCTTCCATTGCCGCCGGGTAAACATCAATATGTATTCTTCCATAGAGGCAGACGTTTTGCGGACCCTCACAACCCAAACCGTGTCTACGCAAAAGACGGCAGCGCCGCCTCATTAATTGTTGTCCCGTAATTGCAGCAATAACAATTGCAGAAATTACAATTGCAGCAATAACAATTGCAGAAATCCGCTTTTTAGTGTAATATTGACATGTTCAACAACCCGTTGGTATCGAACCTTCGGTTTGGTGAACATGTCTTGCAGAGGGGTTAAATGTCTATATTAAAAGAAGGGTATCCTTTTATTATCCCTGCTTTTCTTGCAGGGGTACTGCTTTTTGTAGTTTCCAGGTTTATTGGTTTTCTGCCCGGAAATATTGCCTGTATTACGCTTGGCTCTTTATCGATAATCTTCGCTTTATTTTGCATGTTCTTTTTCAGAGACCCAAAAATTCAAATTACACAGGGTAATGGAATTATTCTTTCTCCATGCAACGGAACTGTAATGGAAGTGACGGAAGAGGGGGATGAAAAAATCATCCGGGTATTCCTTTCGATTTTCAGCGTCCACTTGCAGCGTTCTCCGGTTGCCGGGACTGTTACCGACGTTAAGCACCAAAACGGAAAATTTCTTGCAGCATGGGATCCAAAAGCGCATATAGAAAACGAGCAGAATATTTTTACCATAAAGGGTGAAGACAGCGTATACATTGTGCGGCAAATTGCCGGATTGGTCGCGCGCAGGTGCGTGTCATGGGTAAAGACAGGTGATGTCCTGAAAGCAGGGGATAAAATCGGAATGATTAAATTCAGTTCTCAGGTTGATATTCACCTGCCCAAAAATACAGTAGTAACGGTAAAGGTTGGCGAAAAAACCAAAGCCGGTATTACGGTGGTAGCGTCAAAATGAAGATAAGAAGAGCCCATATCAGAAAGCCGCCGCAAAAGAGAGTAAACACAAGAAGAGTCCAAATAAAAGTTCCCACAAGAGAAGAATTAAAGAAAGGAATCTATATTATTCCTTCCATGTTTACATGCGGAAATATGACTTTTGGGTTTCTTTCGGTTCTTGCGTCTATCAGAGGGCACTTTATTCCGGCAGCGTGGTTTTTAATCGGCGCGCTTGCGTGCGACATTATTGACGGCAGAATTGCGAGAATGACCAACACAACAAGTATGTTTGGCATGGAACTGGATTCGCTCAGCGATCTTGTTTCGTTTGGAATAGCGCCGGCAATGATGATGTATATGCTGGTGTTAAACACCATGGGAAAAATAGGGATTGCAATTGCCGTGCTTTACGTTTTGTGCTGCGCTCTGCGTCTTGCGCGTTTTAATGTTCTTGCACATACCGGCGAAGTTCACAAACACTTTGTGGGGCTTCCTACTCCGGCATCGGCGGGCGTCATTATTTCGTTTGTGTTGAGTTACCAGCTTTTGGCCCCGGAAGGGTACAACCTTAATTTTAAAACAATTCCGGTATTAATGGAACTTATGCCTGTGTTTTTTAGAGTAATGCCCATTGTTATTGTCGTTCTTTCTTTTTTGATGGTTTCCAATGTTCCGTATATGTCATTTAAAAAACTAAAGTTATCAAAAGTCAGAACGATTGAACTTCTGGCTGTATTAATCGTGCTGGTTATACTAATTGTTATCTTTCCGCAGAATACAATATTTATCATTTTCGCAATTTACGCCATATCGGGACTGTTAATTTACATATCGCGTATCTTTTTCAGAAGAAAAAAAGCACCGGATAAGGCAGAGCAAAATGACATGTAATCCGGCAAATCCAAAAGGCTCCGGAATTGTAAACATCTGGCAGGAAACTTATCCCGTGCGTTTCGGCTCAATAGACAGATCGGACAGGCTTACTTTGAACGCGGTGTTTCAATTTTTTCAGGAAGCGGCAATTTGCCACGCGGAGAACTTGAACGTGGGACGGGAAGACATGGCGCGTACAGGCCAGATTTGGATACTTTCGCGGATGTCGGTAATTGTAGACAGACGCCCCAACTACTGCGAAACCATCACTGTCCGAAGCTGGCCGCGCGGAGGCGAAAAACTTTTTGCCATCCGCGATTACGACATACGCGACAAAAGCGACACTCCGATCGTTTCCGCACGCAGCGGCTGGATTATTTTAGACGCCGAAAAGCGCCGCCCGCTTCGGCCTCAGTCAATAATGGAAACCTTGCCGCTGAATGAAGGGGTAGAAGCGCTTTCTCCCGAAGCCGGCGCCATTGCCGGTCTTGAAGAGCGAAGCAACCTGCAAAAAGCCGCCGAGAGGGTAGCGCGCTACACAGACCTTGATTACAACGGGCACGTTAACAATGTACGTTACATACAATGGATAGAAGACTCTCTTGAGCCGCGGCTTTTGGAAGCCGCCAACAAAACGCGCTTTGACATCAATTACCTGAACGAAATTCTCGGCGGCGAAGTTATTGAAATCATGTCCGCAAAAATAGAAGACGCTTCCTGCGCCAACGCATTTGCCTTTGAAGGCAGAAAGGCAGAAAACGGGCAGGCGGCATTCAGGGCGGAATTAAAACTTTACTAATCAAGACTTTGATAAAATAGGAGTATCTCTGTATGGAATTTTTAAAACTTTTTTTTATCGGTGTTACCTTAGGCATTATAGTTGTTATCCCCGGACTTTCGACAGGGACAATGGCGGTAGTCTTTAATGTGTACGACCGCCTGATTGGTGTAATTACACCTAACATAAAAAAAATAATTGCCGCATGGAAATTCTGGCTTCCGTTGGCAATTGGTATCGTTTTAGGACTTGCCGTCATCAGTAAAATAATTACCGTCCTGTATGATAATTATACATTCCCGGTAACATGGTTTTTCATCGGCGTTATCATGGGAAGTTTGCCTCTGCTTTACGGCAGAACAAAATCACCGTCAAAAAAACTCCCTTCCCTTGCGCCGGTAATTTGCGCAATCATTGCGCTTGCAGTAATGGTAGTAATGAAAATTTTCAGGCAGGACGAAGGGATAACCGTATACACGGAAATTACGCCGTGGCTGTTTGGAATGCTTGTACTTGCGGGTTTGTTTTGTGCGATAGCGATGATTATTCCGGGAATTTCCGGCTCATTTTTACTTCTTATCCTTGGATTGTATCGAACAGTTATTCAATCTGTTTCAGCTTTTAACATTCCCCTGTTAATTCCGTTTGGGATTGGTACACTTGCGGGGCTTTTGGCAGGCGCGGCTCTTGTGCGTTTCCTGCTTTCAAAAGCGCCATTGGAAACTTACGGCGCGGTTCTGGGACTTGTGGCCGGCTCAATTATTGTTTTGTTTCCCGGCAGTTTCGGAGAAGGCTCTGTAATAATTTTTTCTGCGGCAAGTTTTCTTGCCGGCGTTGTAATTTCGTTTTTATTGGGCAGAGAGAAAGCTCAACCCTCAGCAAGCTGAGAAAGGGCGATGGGTTTAGGGCTGTCGTTCTGCCCCTCGGTCTTTGCAAATTCTTCCAGCAGTTCTTTTCCGCGGCGTGAAAGCTTTTCCGGCACCTGTACTATAAGTTTGATGTACATGTCGCCGCGCTGGCCTCCCGACGGAACTCCCTCGCTGCGGATACGGAGAAGTTTTCCGCTTTGTGTGCCGGCCGGTATTTTTACCTTTATCGTTTTGTTATCAAGAGTCGACACATGAATTTCCGCGCCGAGTGCGGCCTGAGTGACAGAGACGGGAACGGCGCAATAGAGATCATATCCCTGCCGTTCAAAGTATTCATGGCGCTTAACGCGGATGAATACATACAGATCGCCTGCCGGGCCTCCGTTGGGGCCTGCGTCTCCCTGTTTGGAAATCACTACCCGCTTGCCGTTTTCGACGCCGGGCGGAATCGTAACCATTAACTTCTGGCGCTTTTTCTGAGTACCCGATCCTCCGCATTCCCTGCACGGCGCCTCGATTATGTATCCTTCGCCGTGGCAGGTATGGCAGGTGGCGGCTACCGAGAAAAATCCCTGACTGTGCCGTATCTGTCCCGAACCGCGGCAGGTTGGGCAGGTTTTTTTGCTTGCACCGTCCGCCGAACCGGAACCTTTGCAGGTTCCGCATGATTCGTTATGTGAATATTGAACTTCAACCTTTGTGCCGTAAACCGCATCTTTAAACGGAATTTCGATATCGTAGCGGAGGTTCGCTCCCTGCCTTACATGTGAAGAAGAGCCGCTTCTGCGGAAACCGCCGCCGAAAAAGTTTTCAAATATACTGCCAAAGCCGCCCTCGCCGAAAATGTCTTCAAAGCCGCGGAAGTTGCTCCAGTCATGGCTTTGACCCATGCCCTCGACACCGGCAAATCCAAATTGATCATAAGCGGATTTTTTCTGATCGTCTGCAAGTATCTCGTAGGCTTCGGTCGCTTCTTTAAATTTTTCCTCGGCCTGTTTGTCGCCGGGATTTTTGTCCGGGTGATACTGAATGGCAAGTTTTCGATACGCCTTTTTTATTTCATCTTTTGAGGCGTTTTTTTGTACTCCAAGAATTTCGTAGTAATCTCTTTTTGCCATTTTTTGTTGAGGGCAGAGACAGGGAACACCCCGCCTCTGCCCTCTACTCCCTATTTATCGTCTACCACTTCGTAGTCCGCGTCTTCGGCGCTTTTTGTTTCGCCGCCCATGGAACTGCCGCCGCCGGGGCC
>JAIRUC010000173.1 GCA_031254615.1 Treponema sp.
AAAGCCTTAACAGGATCGCCGTGTGTGCGCCCGTAATGGCTCGCGACAACTTCATCGGTCTGCGTATCCACAAGGCACGCTTTTGTCGTGGTAGAGCCGCCGTCAACTCCAAGTATGTAAGAGCGATCCGCACGCACTTTGCCGTCCGCCTTGTCAAAAAACTTTACCTTGCTCTGCCAATCGCATAACGCACCCAAAGTGCCAAAACGGACTTCGTTCTGTTTAAGCAACTTTTCCGCCGCAGGCAGGCGGCTTCCTGATTTCGGAGCAAGAACCGCAGCGCCAAGCGCTTCAAACACAGGGGCGGTTTCGGGAATAATAAATTCAATCTGCGGGGCTTTTTCGCGGATAAAGCGGATAATGTGCCTGTTAAGCGTAATACCGCCGGTAAGCACTACCCTGCCCGACGTTACCTTTGCGCGTTTTAAAAAGTCGATAACCTTTACTGCCATTACATCTGAAAGTGAAAGAACAATGTCATCCTTTGTCGCCTCACGCTTGTTCAGGCGGTGGGTACAGTCGCTCTTCATAAATACGGAACAGCGCGTGGAAAGCGGATGCACCTTTGCGGTGTCAGGCACTTTGTCGATATCGTCAAGCGTCATATCCATACGAGCAAGCTGCTGTTTTAAAAACTCGCCCGTACCGCTGGCGCATTTGTTACCCGAAAAGTTATTTATAATTTTGCCGTCGGCATCCAGCGAATAGACAATAAGGTCTTCGCCGCCCATGCTGACTACCGCGTTGGCTTTAATTCCCAAAGTGCGAAGAGCGGCTTCCACGCACAGCGGCTCCAGAGTGCCGCTGACATCAAACATAAAGCGGCCTTCGTTTCCGGTGATAAGGGCGGGGATGCCTTCGGGGATATTTCCCTCAAGCAGAAGTTTGTGTACTGCCGCGCTAAAATCCCCTTCGTGCGGAATAGAAGCAGACCACACTGCCTTGCCGCTTTCCACAGAGCCTTCATACTCAAAAAGAACCATTTTCAGGCTTGTTGAGCCAATGTTAATACCAAGTGATTGCATTATTTCCTCATTAGTGCCTTAAAGAAGGCATTTTCTATATTTTATCAATGTTGAAAGATTGGGGCAAGACCACCGGCTATTCCAACTTCCAGCTTCCTTCCAAAAAGGCATACTTACCGGGCTTTTTCCCATTGGAAGCATAATACGCATCAAAATTACTTGCCGTAGTATATAGTACATTTCCGTAGGAGTCAGTATAAACAATATTGCCGCGGATACGGCCGTCGGCGGAACGGGTGTCAAAAGCCCTTTTACCCAGATGTTCAAGCGCCGGCGGAATGACAACATTTGTCAGTTTGTTATTGTAAAAAGCCCCGTCTTTAACATTGGTAACGCCGCTGCCAATTTCCACTGCTGTAAGCCTGTTTCCGGAAAAAGCGCCTTCCCCAATTAAAGTAACGCTTGCGGGAATATTGATACTGCCCAGCCTATTGGCAAAAAAAGCGTAATCGTCAATGACAGTTACGGTATTAGGAATAACCACCGATGAAAGAAGGTTGTCAGAGAATGCGCCTTTGCCGATAACAGTAACGCTGGAACCCATTGTAACATTTGACAGCCTGTTACCCGTAAATGCCCCTCTGCCGATTCTTGTTACATTGTTTCCGATAACAAGAGTTTCCAGCCTGTTAAAAGAAAAAGCCCCGTCCCCGATAACAGTAACAGAATCGGGAATGGTAACCTCGGTAAGCCCTTTGCCGGTAAAAGCGCTGTCGCCAATTACAGTAACATTTTTGCCGTCTATGATTTGGGGAATTGCAAGGGTTTTCGCGCTTCCGGCAGAACCTGTAATGGTAAAGCCGGTACTATTTTCTTCGACAATTATCTGCAAACCGCCGTCCGCAAAAATACCGACCGCGAGAAAAAACAAAAAAAATGCCCATCCCATTTTCATGAATGGGCGGTACAAGACTCGAACTTGTGACCCCCAGCGTGTCGAGCTGGTGCTCTAACCAACTGAGCTAACCGCCCTGGACAAACAGCATTTGCGCTGCCTGTCGGGTGTACGCCGCCGTGCGGCGCGTATTACTTTATGCGTTCGCGGATAGCTACGTTTACTTCGATTTTTCCGTTTTCGCCAAGTTCCATCGGGACAATAAGAGCTTCCACTTCGCCAAGGTTAGTGGAAACTTCCATGTTATCTCCGGTAAAGAGAGCCGGCGGAGTAAGGTCAAACTTAAAGCCCAAGTCGTGCAGCTTTGTTACCGCCTGAGCGGTAATCATGTTTGCAAGCTCCTGAATGGTGGCCTTTGCAAGTTCATCAAGTGTTGTAAATGTTTCGCCGTTCATTGCGCCGGACACATACAATGCCGTTTCTCTTGTCATATCAAAAAGAACACGGCCTTCCACATCGCCCGCAAGCCCGACAAGAGCGGCAACACCCATAATTTGCATGGAAGTGGGTTTTAGATAAATTTCCCCACGCTTCACATTGGAATCCAACACCTCCTTAAGAACACTATAAGCAGCCTCCACAAAGGGGTTGATATACTCAACTCTCATAACTCACTCCTTATAAAATTTTATGCAGAATACAAATAAGCCGAAACCGGATCATCTGCTATTGTCTGCCAAATGATGCCGGAAAGTTCCTCATTTCTTCCAAGAATGACAATTCCCCGGTCTTTCAATTTCTCAGAAAACCTCTCAATAAGCCTACCCTGATCGTCTTCAGGCAGGAACGAAAGAATGTCCCTGACAAGAATTATATCCAGATCGGGCAAGGTATTATCATGCACGACATCATGGTATTCGAAAACAATCGAATCCTTGATTTCCTGATTAAACGAGTATCCGGTATTTCCGCGCACCATAAACGGCCTGCAATAATCCGGTACTTCATCAAGCTCAAAAGTCATATTAGGCGCCTGTGAGACAGCCATAATATCATTATCGTTTGCCCATATTTTTATGCGGACATTCGGGGACTTCGATTTAAGTATACAGGCAAAAGAATAAGTTTCATAGCCCTTTCCGCAGCCAATATTCCAGATATTAATATTACCGGAATATTCAGGCAGAAACTTTTTAACGGCGGAGGCATAGGAGTCTGTCCAGAATTCACTGGTGCACGGCGAAGAAAAATCATTTAAGAATTCATCGGCTTCGGACGCGCTCTTTAACTGCAGGGATTCACCGGAACGCCCGTTACTCCACTCGCCAAAGCGTTTTTGAAGCCAATTATCGTTTATCCTTGTAACCGTAAAGCCCTTTAAAGCTTCCAGACTTTCCTTTACAAAACCAATAGTGGAATCTTTGCCGGACCAGCGGGCTGCCTGACTCTGATCTCCCGGAGGCGGCACAAAGAATTCGCCGGAATCGGCTACAGCGGCACGTGTTTTATTTTTTTCTTCCTCATTAACGGTAAATATACGTATAACATCAAGAATGATATAAAGAGCGCCCTGTTTTTCAACAACACCACTTATAAATTTAATATTGATGTCACCAAAAATAGGGTGCGGCGGCTGTATTGTTTCGTGATTAATACCCACAACTTTATCGATCCTGTCTACAATTGTTCCGTAAACCTGATCGTTAATGTGAAGAATAAGCATATTTTCCGTGCCGTCACTTTTATTGTCTATAGGCAAATGAAAGAAGGACCTAAGATCAATAATCGGGATAATGTCGCCGCGCAGGTTATAAACCCCGCGAATAAATGAAGCGGCGTTAGGCACAAATGTAAATTTATCGGCCTTCGCGATTTCTTTGACATTCATAATATCAACGCCGTAATCTTTTCCCGCAAGAGAGAAAGTAACCATCTTAAAGTCAACGTTGTCTACCCGCTCTTTTTGTTCCTGCAGATCAGCATTTACCTGCATTAAATCTTTAACTACTGCCGCCATAATTACCTACCGTATTGAAGCTTCGCGAATCCTGCGCTGCTCCATCTCCTTTTTTAGTCCCAGTTCCAGCAACTGGCTTACGTCAATAATCAGAGAAACCGATCCGTCACCAAGGATCGAAGCCCCGGCGATTCCCGGAGAATTGGTAAATTGATCGCGTAACGGTTTTATTACCACATCCTCTTCACCGATAAGGCTGTCTACCATAAAGCCCATCTTTTTCTCTGCGGTGCCTACAATTACAATAAAGTGATAATCCTGCTGTTCTTCCGTTTTTATGCCGAACAGTCGGTTAAGCCTAAGCAGAGAAATTACATCATTACGAATATTGAAAACTTCGTAGTTGTCGATTTTTTTGATTTCGTCCGGTTTGATTCTTAAACTTTCTATTACCGATGTTATCGGGATAGAATAAATTTCCGGTCCCACGCGTACCAACAGGCCCTGAATAATTGCCAGTGTAAGCGGCAGTTTGATAATAAACTTGGTTCCCTTTCCGCGTTCCGAATTAACGGTAACAGTTCCGTTCAGTTCGTCAATCTGACGGCGCACAACATCAAGCCCGACGCCGCGCCCGGAAATACTGGTTATTTGCTTCGCTGTAGAAAAACCGGGTTCAAAAATAAGATTGAAAGCCTCGATATCGGTAAGAACTTTATTCGGGCTGATTAATCCGCGCTCAACAGCTTTGGCTTTGACCGCGTCAACATCTATACCCTTACCGTCATCTCCGATTTCAATAACGATCATATTGCCTTCGTTAGTTGCTTTAAGAAGAACCATTCCCTCTTCTGGCTTGCCGGCCGCAAGACGTTCCTGCGCGGACTCAATTCCGTGGTCGATTGAATTGCGAACCGAGTGCATAATCGGGTCAAGCAGGTCTTCGATAACGGATTTATCCAGTTCCGTATCTTCACCTTCGATAACAAGATTGATCTTTTTGTTGAGTGATTTTGAAAGATCGCGTACAAGACGCGGGAAACGGCTGAATATCTGGCTGATGGGCACCATGCGAATCCGCATAACACCTTCCTGAAGCTCGCCTGTGATTCTGCCAAGATTCTGTGATGTTGAACGGAACTTCGCCATACTGCTCTTGAACGATGTCTCAAAACCGTCAAAGAGCGTAAAAACATCACCGTATGATTCGTTTATTTCATTGCGGATATCTTTTATGGATTTTCCGTCCTGTATTTTTTCCAGGAAATCCGGCATAGAATCAAACAGACTTTTGATTTTTTCACGGTATTGACCTTCAAGCCCGCGCAGCTGGTTTGTAAGTTCGTTAAACTGCATAGTGATCTGGTTGAAAGTCGCCTTTGTAATGACCGTCTCCGAAACAAGATTCAGAAGGTCGTCAATTCGTTTGGAATCTACACGAAGAATAGAACCGGCTTCCTTGCCGGCTTTCTTTGCATCTTCGGAAGAAGCGGAATCCGCTTTTTTTGCCGCTGGCGCAGCTTCCGCAGGGGCAGCCGCAGCAGCCTTCGGCGCGGATTCTGCCGGTTTAGAAGCAGCAACCGTTGCGGCAGTAGCCGCTGCCGGTTTCGCGTCAGAAGTCATTTTAGAAATATCGGTAACATCGGCGCCAAGAGTTACATCCGGAAGGATGACTGATTTTTTAAGCACCTGCGGATCATTCTGTGACGCGATATAATAATCCACAACCGGGAAAAAGTTATCTGCATAAAGCTGTTCAAAATCGGGAACGGTTTTAAGAATAGTCCCTGTACCTTTTAGAACCGCATATACCTGAATACCGCCGACAGTGTTCATCAAACTATTTTCATCAAACTTAACGGAAACTTTGTATATAGGCGTTCTGCGGTCAACAGATTCTCTTAATTCTTCCAACTCATTTTCGGAAAGATCTTCAGACGGCGCGGGAGCTGCTACTACAGGAGCGGGCGCGGGAGCCGCGGTTTTTTTTGCCGCTGTGCTTTTCTTTGATGTTTCGGCAGGCAATAATGAGCGAAGTTTGCCCTCTATCTTGGAAGTATCTTCCTTGTATACAGAGCCGTCCATCCGCATATCGAGCATTGCTTTAATTACATCAATAGCCTGTAACAACGTATCAACGACATCTTCGTTAACTGATATTTGATCTGAACGAATAGCGTCAAATACGTCTTCTACCAGATGGGTAAAGTGAGAGAGTTCCATCATCTCCACAGTGGCAGACCCGCCTTTAAGGGTATGAGCCGCACGGAAGATCTCGTCCACAGCGTCTTTATTAGCGCCTTCTTGTTCAAGAACCAACAAGTTTTGTTCAAGGGTATCTACTTGCATTTGAGCCTCGCTGAAAAAGTCCTTGAGTAGTTCTTCATTATTAGGATCAAGGTAATCACTCATACATAACAATATCTAATAAAAATGCCATAAAGTCAAGATGAAAAACAGCGAATTTAAACAAAGACCATGTGGGAAAAGGTGGAATATTATGTAATTAGGTATAATTATGAAAGTAAAAAATAATGATAAATTTATACCATTTTCCGTAATATTATTTTATATTTGCATTTATTAAAATATGGTATATAATTTATATTATGAAATACACATTTTCTTCAATAATGTGCCTTTGTTTGTTCTTTTTTGGTCATTTTGGACCGCTTGGAGCGCTGGAAATTGAGCTTACCGGAGGGATGAATAACATGACTTTTCATCCTGACAGGGTTACGGCGCATAATTTAAGTACAAATTATAAAAAATTCCAGAATTATCCTTACGGCTTTGGTGATTTTCATCTGAAAGGCGAAGCTTCCGATAAAATAGACTTTGATATTCATATTTCAAGAGATAATATTCTGCAAAACACAGCCAGCGGTAAGATAAAAACAACTTCGGATTATTTTAATGTTGAATTTGGACTGTTCGCGGGAATGACTGACGATTTTGAAAAGCCGGAAGCGGGGATTACGGGCAGTCTTCAACTGGCTTATCCGGGAATTGCATTTCTTTTCGCCGCCGGTTCTTCGTCATTGGGCGCTCGTTATGATTTTCTGAGCAACAATACCCGTATAACTTACGAAATTAAAGCCGGGTTATGGCTGCCGGGAATAATACCCTCTTTTTCAATTAATACAAAAAGTTATTCAAACGATGTTGAAAATTACGGCGTAATTCGGGACGAGCTTACACGTATGCAGGTCAGCGTCGATTTTTTTGCAAAAAATTTCCCGATTATTTTAACTGTTGATGCAGGTTATGAAACCCTCACACGTTTATACGGCGACTCTGATATAACAGATGAACTTAACGCAATGTTTGCAGGCGGTACTCTAAAGATGCAATTGTCAAAATCCCTGCGGTTAATCGCCGGTTTTGAAATACCAATCACCTATTCAGCCGAAAAACCAATGCAAGACCCGGATGACCGTTTCAAACTCTACAAATTCCACGGCGGGATAACGATTAATACTTTTTAGTTAACAGTTAACAGTTAATAGTGAACAGTGTTGTTGTTAGTAAGCTCATCGTTAGTAACTTGCTAAGGTTGCAAACAAAAAATACTACCAACTGTTAACTGATAACTGTTCACTGTTTCAACAGAACCCAAGTCGCTCCTGTGCCGCCGTTAGCGGATTTTTCCGGGCCGGTTTCGCCGGCGAAGGGGCATTGTTCGGTGAATTTCAGGACTAAATCCCTAAGAATTGATTTTCCGTCCGAGTGATTTCCTTTGCCGTGTATTATGCGCAATTTTTTACAGTCGGTGTTTTTGGCTTTTGTAAAAAAATCGTTCAGAGAAGACCATGCTGCTTCGATTGTAAGGCCGTGAATGTCCAGAATATCATCCGGCCTGCTGCTAAGTAAACGCCGGCGTTTTTCACCCGGAGCAGACGGTTTATTTGCAGCGGAGTCTTTGTCATAAATGTCATTTTTTTTCAGATATGTTTCCATATCTGATTTTCCGGAAGCGCCCGATTGAGTGCGCTCCCATTTATTTAATATTTCACCGAAATTCATGTAATCTATTACGGAATAAAAACTATTTGTTAGGTGAAAATTTAAAACCGCTTCCTTCCGCGCTGACACTGCCCGTTCCCGGGTACACAATGTGCATTCCGGCTATGGCGATTTTGTTCTTTGCGGCGTAATCCAGAACCTGCCTGCGCACTGCCCCGGCGGCTTTTTGATCCATGTCGTAAGTTGCGCTGATTTCAGGAACAGGGAACTGTACCAAAGCTATGTGCAGAAGGTCTCCGACTATTAAAAGTTTTTCTTTTTTGTTTTCCAGGAGATAAAGTGTGTGTCCGGGAGTGTGTCCGTAAGCGGCAATGGGAGAAATCCCCGGGACTATTTCTTTCAATTTTTTGCCCAGCTCGCCGGGTTCAAATGTTATAACTTTTGAACCATACGGGGCAAGGGCGGCGACCGCTCCCTGATTAACATTGGTTTTTGTAAAGAATTCCAGCTCTTTTGCGGAGATGTAAACCTTCGCTTTTGTAAAAACCGCGGCCCCGTCTTTTTGGAGGCTTCCAAAGTGATCTCCGTGCAGGTGGGTTAAAAGGACTGCGTCAACATTTTCGGGCTGGACACCCAGTTTTTTTATTTTTTCTATAATGATACCGCCCGCTCCGGTTCCGGTATCTATCAAAATATTCTGTTTTGGAGCCTTGATTAAAACAGCATTGGCGGTATGTTTAAAACCTTCCGCCGGAATATAGCGTCCTAAAACCGCCTCGTCCGCTCCGACCAAAATTCCGGTATTTCCGTCCCTTTCGGATTCTACCATTATATACACTTCATATTGTCCTACTTTCAAAGCATAAATACCGTCGCTTTCGCTAGCGTATCCGTTTGCGGCAATGGCGTAAAAAATCAATCCCATAAAACCTATCTTTTTCATTTTCGTTCTCCTTAGATACTAAAATATCATTAAATCAATATAAATTTAAAGTTAATTTACCCCCTTTTTTTTCTTTTTTTTGTGGTATAATATTCCTATATAATCTGTTCAAAATTATGAAAATACGATATTTATTTACAATTTTAGCAGGCAGCCTTATTTTAGCCTCCTGCTCGATCAACAAGCTGGCTATGAACGCGGTAGCCGATGCTCTTACGGGCGACGGCAGTTCGGATGTTTTTACAGGGGATTCTGATCCTCAACTGGTGGGGGACGCGCTTCCTTTTGCCATAAAAATGTACGAATCCCTGCTTTCGGCAAACCCTGAACATCAGGGGCTTATAAACACTACAGGTTCTCTGTTTGTTATGTATGCCAATGTGTTTGTTCAGGGGCCTGCGGAAAGGATGCCGCGTTCCATGTACACAGAGCGGCAGGCGGGTATTACACGCGCAAGAAACATGTACCTTAGAGGTTTCGATTTGCTGTACCGCGGTCTGGAATTAAAATATCCGGGTTTTTCCTCCGCCTACAAACAGGAAAAATTGCCGGACATTTTGATAAAAATGAAAAAGGCGGACGTTCCGGCTCTGTACTGGTCGGCGGCGGCAGGGCTTTCGGCATATTCCCTTAATCCTTTTGATATGGACCTTGGGGTAAGGATACCGGAGTTTTATGCGCTCGTTGAACGCGCTTATGAAATCGATCCTGATTTTAATTCCGGCGCGCTGGATGAATTCATGCTTATTTATCATGCCTCGATTCCGGAAGCTATGGGCGGCGACAAATCAAAAGTTGATCATCATTATCAAAAGGCACTGGAAAAATCCAAAGGTCTTTCGCCAGGGCCATATGTAACTTATGCTCAGACAGTCTCGATCCCTGCTCAGAATTATGATAAATTCAAAGAACTGTTGGAAATGGCGCTTTCTATTGATCCCAATAAGGATCCTTCAAACCGTCTTGCCAATATAATCTCACAGCAAAAAGCCCGCTATCTGTTGGATTCGGCGGCTCTATTCTTTATTGATTTTGATACAGGTGATGACTGGGGTGATGATGATGAAGAATGGTCACAAGGTCAAGGAGGATTCCATGAACAAACAAATTAAATCTTTGTTAATTGTTGCGCTTTTATTAATTGTAAGCCCTGTTTTTGCGCAGGGAAAAGTTACCATCAGGCTTGCTTCGCTTGTTCCCGAAAATACCGCGTGGGGAGCGGCGATAAACAGAATGGCGGCGGAATGGTCAAAGATTACCAACGGCGAAGTAGAGGTAATTGTTTTCCATAACGGAACTGCCGGCGGCGAAGGGGAAGTTTTAAGAAAACTGAAAATTAATCAGATTCAGGCGGCTGTTTTTACAAGCGCGGGAATGAGCGCTGTAATGCCCGAAGTAATGTCCATAAGTTATCCGTTTCTAATCAGGAATGATGAAGAACTGGATGCGGTAATGCTCAAAATTAAACCGCAGTTGAATGCAAAGATACAACAGAACGGATTTGTTACGCTGGCCTGGGCTTGCGCCGGCTGGATAAAAATGTTTTCCAAGACGCCGGTTTTTTCGCCGGATGATTTAAGAAAAATAAAACTTGGCTCACCCCCAGAAGATCAACAGATGATACAGGCGTTCAGGCTTATGGGGTATCAGATGGTTCCTGTAAGTCTTCCCGATTGTCTTGTTTCGCTTAGAAGCGGCATGATTGACGCTACATATCAAAGCCCTGTATATGCCGCAGGAAATCAGATTTTTGGCATAGCCGGAAATATGGCAAATATCAATATCGCTCCTTTTATGGGCGGCATTTTGGTAAACAATACCGCATGGCGAAGAATACCTGACAAGTACAAACCGCAGCTTTTGGAAGTATGTAAAAGGCTGGAAGGTGAAATAGAATCGTCAATTTCCGGTTTTGAGACAGAATCGATTTCTATAATGGCAAACTACGGCCTTAAAATAAATACTCCTTCTCCTGCGCAACTGCAGACATGGTATGACGATACAGCGAAATTTGAAAATAATCTTGTCGGCGGTTCAACTCCGGTTTTTAACAGGGAATACTACTTTTTAATCAAAGACATATTAACCGAATATCGAAAGGAACGTTAAAAAGTGGAGAACATAAGCGCTGAAGAAAAGCCTGCCGGAGCAAAATCTGTTTTATATTTAATAGAAGAAATCTTCTGCGCCGTTACTTTGGCTTTATTGGCGCTGTTTCCCATAATTGAATCAGTTACGCGATTATTCAGAACCGGAATACTCGGTTCTTCGGCAATTACTTCGCATCTTTTATTGTTTGCAGGGCTTCTTGGCGGAATGATCTGCACAAGAAATGAAGGGCATCTGGCCATTTCTCTTGTGCATTATGTTCCCGAAGGCAAGGCGAAAATCCGTTTGGCAATTTTTTGCAATCTTGTTTCGGCTTTTACGTCTGTTGTAATCGCATGGAGTTCAATTTCTTTTATCAAGATTGGGCTTGACGGAAACAAAGTCAGTTTTATTTCCGACCGTATCCTTGCCGCAATGATTCCTGTCGCTTTTGGCATAATCGCATTTCGTTTTGCGCGCAGAACAAGGCTTACCGGGTGGAAAATAATTCTGCCAATCTTTATTATTTTATTGGGAACAATCGCTTCTTTTCCCGTTATCGCGAAAATAATCTGGGGCTTTGATACGCCCGATTCCGTCTTTGAGCTTTGCAATAAATTTTACATTTTTACATATTACGTTAAAACACCGTTTGTAATATTGCTTATTTTGGCGGCTCTTGGAGGAACACCGCTCTTTATTATTATGGGCGGCCTTGCCCTGCTTCTTATGCAGTCGTCGGGCGGAGAAATGGATTCTGTCGCCGCTGATATTTATTCTGCCCTTACAAACCAAAACATTATCGCAATTCCGCTGTTTACCATCGTTGGTTTTTTTCTTTCCGAAAGCAAGGCTGGCGAGCGGCTTGTAAATACTTTCCGCAGTTTTTTTAGCTGGCTTCCGGGGGGGATAATAGTTGTAACTGTAGTTATCTGCGCTTTTTTTACATCCTTTACAGGGGCATCGGGCGTAACAATACTTGCACTTGGCGGTATTTTGTATACGATACTGAAAGAACATCTTAAATATCCGGAAGAGTTTTCTATCGGACTTTTAACATCTGTGGGAAGCATCGGTCTGCTTTTTCCGCCAAGCCTTCCTTTGATTCTTGTGGGGACTGTTATGCAGACCAATATTTTTCATCTTTTCCTCGGCGGCATTGCGCCGGGTTTAATTCTGGTGCTGGCAATGGTACTTTTCGGTATTTTTATATCGATAAAAACAAAAATTCCGGTAGAAAAATTTGAAGGACGCAAGGCGTTACGCGCATTAAAAAATTCCGTTTTTGAGCTTTTACTGCCGGTCCTTCTGATTGGCGGTTATTTTTCCGGGATTCTTTCATTGGTAGAAATCGGCGCCGCCGCTGTTTTGTATGTTTTTATTGTAGAAGTGTTTATAAACCGCGACATAAAACTTTCCGAAGTTAAAAGAGTTTTTGACAAGGCCATCCCGATAATCGGCGGCGTACTTTCTATTCTTGCCCTGTCAAAAGCACTTTCGTATTATATTGTTGATACGCGGGCGCCGGCAAATATCGCATTATGGATGAATAACGCCATCTCGTCAAAATTTGTTTTTCTTCTGCTTCTTAACATTGCCCTTCTTGTTGTCGGCTGCCTTATGGATATATTTTCGGCCATTCTTATTGTACTTCCGCTTATTGTTCCGTTAGGGCAAATTTACGGTATTAACCCCGTACATTTGGGAATCATTTTTATTGTCAATCTTGAAGTGGGGTACATAACTCCGCCTGTGGGCCTTAATTTATTCCTTGCTTCATTCAGGTTTAAAAAACCGTTTGTGGATATCTGCCGCTATGTGTCGCCGTTCCTCCTTGTCAGACTGGTAGTCGTCCTTTTGGTAACATATGTGCCTTGGTTAAGCACGTTCTTGATCAAATGAGCAATTTGAAATGAGCAATTGAAGACGAACGACAACTTTGCGTTCTTCGCGCCTTTGCGCCTTTGCGTGAGGTCTTTGGGATTCACATCGAAATGCGGATACCGACTGAATTGGGCGTAACATAGAAAGATACGTTATCTTCTTCCGGGTTATTTTCCAGTAACCTGGAAAAACTTTTTCCTACTGTTTTGCCAATGGCGTATCCTATTATTGCGCCGGCAAATGCTTCGGATGCCCAATGAACGCTTACTGAAACACTAAATCCTATCAATGCGGCATAAGAATATACGCCTATTTTTAACCAGAGATTATCCTTGTATAGCTCCGCTATTGTCGCGGCGGCGCTGAATGCGTTTGCCGTGTGTCCGCTTGGCCAGCCGTTAAAAAAATCCCAGGTAAACCAGTTAAATGTTTTGCTGTGATCATCTGTTGCCAATCCTCTTTTGTTTACGGGGCTGTCGAGTATACCGGGTAACGGCCTGTCAGTTATCATTTTCATCGGACTTTGAATGGCAAGGGTTAACATTAATGTTTGTGTCAGGGCCAATGCTGTTACTTGCAACTTTGTGTTTTGGTTTTTGCGCCCTGCCAGGAAAAGTGCCACCGGCGTAAAGGCGGGAACGGCAACACCTATGAAAAGCCCAGGCGATCCGGTATTGGTCAGAGTAGGATTATTATATGACATATTTCTCCAGTACAAATCAAGGCCGCTTTCCATTGAACCATAAGTTACAAGACAAGCGGCGGCAAAATTCAGGCAATAATTATCTGTAAAAGAGTGCAATGCGTTATAGCCCATGTTTTGGAAAACCAATTTAAGCGGCACTGATTCGTATTCATCGGTTGACTGTCCATAAAGATTCAGACAATGAAAAATTATCAAAGAAAACACAAGCAGCTTTTTTTTCATATTGGTATATTGTAAATGTTTTTATACTAATGTTAAAGCAGCAAATTGTATGCCTAATTACAATGTTCTACAGGTATCTATCACATTAATCTTCCGGACTGTTTGGCTATTCAAAGTTTCCCAAAAGATTTCACGCTAGGCAGCCAGCAGAGTTTCCCAATTTTCCATTTATATCCATAAGCGCCGGCTTGTGCGCCTTCTCCTGAGAAATTTACAGGCTGCCAGGACATATTGGCAACGGCGGCGGCAGTAAAGGAAAGCTTTGGAGGACACGGCAGGTTATTTCTGCTTTCGGCTGCGGAAAGCAAACAAGCGCCAATAATCGGCGGAGAAAAAAAATCGCAGCCGAGGCCGGCTAATATATCCGGCGGTATTGTAAAATCAAGGCGCGGACCGAATAGAATTATTTTCTCTTGCGCTGTAGAAATTGCCGATGTGTCCGCTCCTTCGGCAATAAACTTGCCGCCGCAAGCGGCTTTTCTGAGCGCACGGGCGATATTTTTCAATTCTTCCGCATCAAGCGGGTGCGAAAGGGCGGCCAACGGCGCGACCCACGGAAAGGCATACGCGCCGGCTAAACCTGCTTTGAGAAGCCCTGTGCTGTAATTACGCAGTACACGTCTTGTATCGCGGTGCGGGACAAAGACAAGGAAATGCGATGATTTATCTGTTTTCAATATCATTAACCCATGCTACACTAATAATAGAGGGAATTGATATGAAATATAAGACCAAGCTGCTCGTAGAAAGATTTACAGAGCTTCTTTCTTCATGGAAAGGAGTTGAATGTATCACGTTGAATGAAGCCGCCATGCCGGATACTTCAGACCCGTATTTCGCCCTTATCCTTGACGTGTTCTGTTCCGGATCAATTCCGGGAGCGGAAGAAAGGTGCCGCCTGTACGGCGATGATATAGCGGCGTTTGAAAGTTCCGGCCAAAGTGAAAAAGACCGCTTTTTGATTGGAGATATCCCGGTGCGGCTGGAATTCAAAAAAACCAAAAAAATAGACGAACTTGTAGATATTGCACGTAACAACCACGAAAAGCTGTGGTTAATTAAAGATTCCGGAACTTACGGATTTTACCGTCTTGCAAACTGCGAAATTGTTTTTTCCAGAACAGACTGGATAAACGGAGTAAGAGATCAACTAACTCAGTTTGGGGATAAATTCTGGACAGAGATGCGTAACGCAGTCCAATCGAAGATGGAACATTTTTTGGCGGATTTGGGAGCCGCCTGTTTTCAGGGCGATAAGTTCCATTACCTGATCGCATCAGGTGGATTTATTAAATCGGCGTGCCTTACTCTTTTTTGTATCAACAAGCGTTTTGAACCGTCGCATCGCGCTTATTTTAAACAGGTGCTGGAACTTCCTGTTTTGCCCGCATCATTTGCCGCGGAATTTGAAACATTCCTTGGAAACGATACCGGAATCGCACCCGATTCAAGATTTCATCTTGCCAAAATAATTGCACACAAAATTGTCCAGTTGTAAGAATGGCGCGTAACTTTGTTTTAAAATTGCCGCTCTTTGTTTTTTGTGCGCTTCTTTTTTCCTGCGCGGCGGAAAAACCTGTTCAGTTTCCGGTTGAGGGAACTGGCGCGGTTCTTTTAGGCGGCAGCCGGGAAGCGCAGGAAGGTTTGCTCTATTTATCAAAGGGGAAAAAAATTGAATACCGGTTTGACACGCCTTCTTCGATTCCGGCCGATTCATCACTTGAAATTGAATATGTTGTCAGCTTAAAATCTGACACGCCGACAAGCGGTATATCTGACACGCCTGTCGGCGTATCTGCACTTGTATTGAATATGGGAACGGTATCATGGCAGCTGCCGGTGGATTTTACCGGTATCCGTTATGCGATACCCGTTCATGATTCATTTGACGGATATTTCAATATCGCAGTGGAGACAACAGGCAAAACAGATAAAAAAGACGCTCCTGTTTTAAAGATTTCCGGCATTTGTTTTACCGAACGCTGGTTTGGTTTTGTTACGGACATAGACGAATATGATTCATACACTCCGTTTGTAGATACGAATGAAGGCGGAAGTTATAAGATTGACGTTCCGCCCGCTTTTATGAACAGGCAGCCCGCGGAAATTAAAGCCGGTATTTCCGGCGGCAAACGCGCTATACTTGAGTTTGCTGACAAAAAAATAGAGACTTATCCCGGAATTAATACGGTATTCATTCCATCCGCATTGTATGCAGGTGGGCAGGTGGCGTTTCTTGCAGAAAGGGTACATTCCTTTGTGTTGACCCCTTGCTCCCCTCCCGCTTTTCCCAAACCTGTAAAAGCAGACCCTGCCCTTGTAATTAACTGGCCAAAAGAAAATTGGCGTAACAAAAATTATGAGGTTTTCCAATGGGACCGCTTCCCTTCCCTGTTAATATTCGATTATGCAGATTACGCCGTGCAGGACAAAATGTTAAAACGCCTTGCTTTCTTTGTTGAAAAAACCGGTTTCCGCGGACGGCTTGCGCCTGACAGTGAAATTAAAGAACTGCACGGCTGGAACGCCCACGATTACCGCGAACAGGATCTAGCCGCTTTTTTTGACCTTGCCGAAAAAATAAACTTTCCCCTGTTGGACGAAGAACTGTCACTTAAAAATATTTTACTAAACGAAGGAATCATCCGCGAATCTTCAGACGGAATCGCGGCAGGTTCGGGCGGGATTGTTTCGATATCAAGGGAATCGGCTAATTATCTTCGCTACAGATTTTTGGCACATGAAGGCTTTCACGGTCTTTTTTTTATAGACGCCGATTTTCGCGATTTCAGCCGCGAGCGGTGGGAGAAATTACCAGCCGCCGCAAAACGGTTTATCGTCTCATATTTTGAATTTCAGCAGTACGACACAAAGGACGAGTATTTATTGATAAATGAATTTATGGGGCACATTATGCAGCAGTCTGTCTCCGGCGCGGCGGATTATTTTGGCAGAAACCTGCCCATGCGCCTTGAATCGTCATGGCGCGCCGGGGCGCTTCCGAAAAAAGACGAGGATTCCGGCACATGGCCTGTCCTTGCAGACGCGTTCACCGCAGAAGCCAAAGCGTTTTCCGACTATGTAAACCGCCGCTGGGGGCTTGCCGCAGGACGCGTGTGGGGACTGCAAATCAGGTGAGTTAGGCGAAAGTTTTTGAATTTTCTTCCAACCAATGCGCCACCCCGTCATTATCATTTGATTTTATTATTCCTGTGGCATATTTTTTTAACTCATCTACAGCGTTTTCAACAGCATAACTTTCATCAGATATCTTTAACATTGGTATATCGTTTACCGCATCCCCAAATGAAATTATTTTATCACATTTCAATTTCTCTTTTAGAGTCATTATCGCGTTTCCTTTGGTTGCTTTTTTGGGCATTATTTCGCACCAATATTCTTCCCGGTAAAGTTCCTGCTGTAATGTACAGGTAAATTCATTTTTATCTTTGAAATAATCATATATTTTTATTAATTCTTCCTTTTCTCCGATACAAGTGAAATAAAATAATTCCCCAAGATACAAATTATCCTTTGTTTCAACCGGTCTTAACCGCGGGTCTCCTTTTCTTAAATCTAAGTATCTTTTTATTCCATCATTTTCTTTACTTGTTATCCACGATACTTTTTCTTCGCCGTTAACAAAACCATAAACCAACGGGTAAATGGAATATCGATTTAAAAATTCCATTACCGTATTTTTTTCATTTTCATTAAAATACAGCGAAAATAATTTTTCTTTTGTATATGCGTTTACAATGAATGTTCCGTTATAAATAATAACAGGAATATTTGTTGTTAAACCCTTCGTAACAACTGCGGCTGATGATAATGAACGGGCTGTCGCGTATGAAAAACACATACCTTTGTCTATTAAGGCATTTAATGTTTTTATAGTATACTCGGACATTTTATCATTGCTGTTGAGTAATGTTCCGTCCAAATCAGTAACATATAATATTTTCATATACTTTTGAGTATATTATATTTAAAAATATTTTTCAATAAAATGTGTCTGTATTGCGCATAACAGAACCGTAATGTTTCTTTACTCGCGGCGTACAGCTTTAAAAAGCGCTTCTCTGCTGATTTCTGTCCAAATCGGGCGGCCGTGCGGGCAATGCGGGTCGGGCAGTTCCAATGCTTCCATACCAAGAGAAAAAGCGGTTTCATCATCAGGGTAGTCGCCGTCTTTAATAGCCGCGCGGCAGCAGACAGTTGCCGCCCATCGTTTTGCCATATTTTCTCCGGCAACGGACAATTCAAGAATTTCTTTTACTGTTGCCGCATCGCCCATCCTCCAGTCCGCGGGCAGTGCTTCAATGCGCCAGCCGTTTTCGTCTTTTTCAATATCTATACCAAGACGGGACAATTCTTCCCGCTTTGTCTCAAGAAAAGAATCTTCATCGGCGCTTTGCGTAGTAAAGGGAATGGGCGCAAGCAGTTCCTGCTTTGGAATTGGCTCTGCAAGAAAACGGTCGTAAAGGATACGTTCATGCGCGGCGTGCTGGTCTATAATGTAAAGTTTGTCTCCCCATTCGATCAGGATAAAAAGACCGAAGACCCTGCCGGCGTATCTTGCCGCAACTCCTGTTTCATACGACGGCGTATTTTCGTTAGCTGTCAATTTTGCAAAAACAGGCGTCTTTTCCAAAAATCTTTTCATGTCCTTTACGCCGGAATTCGTATGGGTGTTATATGAAAAATTAAACTCAGTTTCTTCTTTGTGCGGCGACCTAACCGCAGATTCGCCGCCGCTGTAAAAATTCCTCCCTTCTTCTTCCCTCTGCGCTTCTCGAACCATAGGTGCGTTGCTTTTTTGGGAAGCCTTTAAAAAATAACTATGAAAAAAATTCTTCACTCCGCCTGAAACAGCGTGATGAATCGCTCCCGGATCACGGAAGCGCACTTCGCGCTTGGCAGGGTGAATGTTAAAATCCGCCAGAGACGGGTCAATTTCTACGAAGACAGCTCCTACAGGATGAGTTCCGTTGGGAAACCAGCCCTGCGCGCCGTATTCCATAGCCTGAATCAGCGAAAAATCCTGCACCCTTCTGCCGTTGGCAAAGACAAACATTTGCCGTCTGTCGTTCCTGTACAACTCAGCGCCGCCGATTACCACCGCCGCAGAAAAACCTGTGCCCGTAACATTTATCTCGTGCAGGAATTTTATTTCTTGTGCCTGCAGTAACGCGGCGGCAAATCTTTCCTTCTTTGAAGAAACGGCAGGAAAAAAGTCCTTGAGCTTGCCGTCTTGTACAAAACGTAAATTAATCGAAGGGAAGGCGAGCGCCTTGTCGATAAAGACCTGGCGGCAAAGGCCGGCCTCGCTTCCTTCCCTTTTTAAAAAACGCTTGCGCGCCGGGATACTTTCAAAAATATTCAGCGCTCTTACGGTTGTGCCTTTTGTCCTGCGCGTTTGTTCAATTTTGGGAGGGCGGCTTTCTCCCGGCCCTGTTTCAAAAAGCCACGCTTCTCTTCCGTCCGTACTGCTGACAATTTCCACTCTGCTGACAGCCGCCGCCGCCGAAAGCGCTTCCCCTCTGAAACCAAGGGTAACGGCCGTGTCAAGATCGTCAAGGCGGCGTATTTTGCTTGTCGCGTGCGGCAGTGTGCAAAGTTCCAAATCTTCGCGTAACATTCCTGCGCCATCATCGGAGATTTCGACTTTCTTACAGCCGCCTTCTTCGATAGAAACCTCTATGTTGGCGCCGCCGGCATCTATTGCATTGTCAAGAAATTCTCTGACAAGAGCTGCCGGGCGTTCTACTACTTCACCCGCGGCAATGCGTTTTGCCTCTTCGGGCGGAAGGACCAGAATACGGGAATTATTCTCCGTCATCAAAAAGTTCCAATTCCGGGGATTCGCTAACAGGCGCATCGGCGGAATTCATCAATATCTCAATGCGGTTTTCGATTTTTTCAAGATCGTTTTCCAAACCGCGCGCAAGACGGATTCCTTCTTCAAAAGCCTTTAGCGCCTCGTCCAGAGGAATATCGGTCTTGCGGATTTGCTCGCCAAGCGCTTCAAGCCGCTCAAGCCGTTCTTCAAAATTTTTCTTGCCGCCGTCTTTGGCAGGCGCTGTTTTCTTTGCCATTTTTCTTCCTTTTATTCGCAGTTTTCAACTACCGCGTTTATTTTTCCTTTAAGCGGCCTGATACAAAGCCGCTGTCCTGTTTTTACGTTAGCTGAATTTCGTATTATTTTGCCGTTTGAATCCGTCACTACCGAAAATCCTCTCTCCATTGCGGCAAGAGGGCTTGTAGCTTCGATAATCGCTGTTGCCAGCGCGATTCTGCCGCGAAGATTTTCTTTTCGCTCCGAAATCGCATTGATAAGAGCTTCTTTTGCGTCATCAAGGCGGATCAGGCGCGGCTGCAGAATGGTGCGGAAACGGTACTCCAAGTCCCGCGGATCAAAAGGTTTAAGCAAGAGCCGCGCCCTTTCAATGCGTGTGCGTATAACGCTTTTAAGGCTTTCTATCATTGTTTGAATTGTGTCCGCAAGAGCGGCGCGGTTTTCGCTGACAAGTTCCGCGGCGGCGGAAGGAGTCGGCGCGCGCAAATCCGCGGCAAAGTCGCACAGTGCCCAGTCAATTTCATGCCCCACCGCGCTGATTACAGGAATATCCGATTCCGCTACGGCGCGGACAACTTCTTCATCGGAGAAAGAGAGCAGGTCTTCAAGTGAGCCGCCGCCTCTGCCAACAATGAGCACGTCCGCAATCCGCCACCGGTTTGCCTGCCTTATCCGTGCCGCAATCAAAGCGGCGGCTTCGTCTCCCTGCACGGGAGCGGGAAGAACTATCACTTTGATACCGGCGGCGCGTCTTGCGAGTATGTTAAGAATGTCGCGTACCGCCGCTCCTGTCGGGGAACTGATTACGCCTACAACTGCCGGAAAGCGAGGAAGGGGCTTTTTTCGCTCAGCATCAAACAGCCCTTCCGCGGCAAGTTTTTGTTTTCGTTTTTCGAGTATGGCAAGAATTTCGCCAGCGCCCGCAACCTCCATTTCTTCGCAGACGATGGAGTACGTTCCCCTTGGAGCATACACCGAAAGAGCGCCGCGCACCCTCAGCAACATTCCGTCTTTAGGCTCAAAAGTTAAACTTTTAAGTTTATTTTTGAACATTACCGCATCTATTTTCGCGTTAAAATCTTTCAGGCTGAAATAAAGATGGCCGGAACTTGCCGGTCTGCAATTTGACAATTCTCCTTCGACACAGACATACGAGAAAGACCCTTCAAGGCAATTGCGGATTTGCTCTGTAATTTCGCTTACTGTTAGGTGCTTTTCAATCATTCTGATTTTTCTTTATATTGATTAACCCAGTCATCGGGAAATATTTTAACTTCTACCTTATGCAACACGATCAGCGCGATAAGGGCGAGGACTTCTGCTGTAATGGCGGTAATATACATTCCCGCCCCGATAGTTAATCCTATTGCGGCTGTAAGCCACAGGGACGCGGCTGTGGTAAGCCCCCTGATATTAGAGCCCAAGCGAATAATCGCGCCCGCCCCAAGAAAGCCGATACCCGAAACAACCTGCGCCGCAATTCTTCCGGGATCGCCTGTTCTTTCGGCAAAGCTCTGTGGCAGCCAGATTGAAAGAAGCATAAGACTTGCCGCTCCAAGGGCAATAAGTATGTGAGTACGAAGGCCTGCCACCTGACGGCGGAAGGAGCGCTCGCATCCGATAATCCCGCCCCCGACAAAAGCAAGGCAAAGACGGATGACAATATCAATTTCTGTTATGGTATTGGACATTGAGTAATTTTAATACGAAAAAGCGGTTCTTTCAATTACTTCTTTAACGCATTTTTCCCCAAAAAGCCTGCTAATCTTTGATTCGGAAAAGTTTTTTGAAGAAACGGGCAATGGCTTTTATTATGCGGCGGAAAAAAGTCGGATGTTTCAACTGATAAATTTTTCTGGCGGCTTCGGCAATTTCCGCATCGTTAAAGTCTTTTCGGTATTTGTTTTCTTCCAACTCCAGTTCAAGCTGTTGAAGCTCGTCGGAGCTGTCTATAATTACCGCGTTTATACTCTGCCAGCCAAGAAACCTCGCCGCATCAAGCCTTCTGCCCCCCGCAATCAGGACTTTTTTTCTGTTAATCACTATGGGGGTAATTTGCCCATAACATTTAAAGCTTTCAGCAAGCGCTTCAATATCGCCCATGTCTTTGCGGATTCTTTTGTTTACAATAATATCTTCTACCGGTACTTTCATATTTTACTCCAATGGATTCCATGACGGCAGATCTTCATCATACACGTCATCTTCAACTTCATTATCTTCCTGTTTGGGAGGAACAAATTGAATAACTGTATCCGGGAAACTAATTGGTTCATTTACCGGGTCGCTTGGCAGCTGTTCCGGCTCTTGTGAAGGTATATATAACGGCAAATCATCGTCCAAAAACGGATTATTCACAGGCGGCATCACAGACGGTGTATTTCTGCTTTGGTTTGTGTTATTCTGATTTCTGCTTTGGCTCGTGTTATTCTGGTTTCTGTTTTGATTTGAGTTATTCTGGTTCCTGTTACTCTGATTTCTGTTTTGATTCGTATTATTATTCCTGTTATTTTGATTCCTGTTTGTTTGAGGGTTTTCCAGTAGTTCAGGAAATAAATCCAGCGGCAGTTGGGGCATGGTAAGTGAATCAAGAAAAGCCGCTTCGTCAAAACCTCCAAGCGGTATAGAACTGGACGGAAGTCTTGCCGAGAAAGGAGATGCGCCTCCGTGGATTTCACAGTACTGAACCGGTTGAGTGCCTTCAAGGAAAGGAAGGATTACTTCTCCTTCATTACAGGAGGCGTTTCTCAATAAACCGGACTTGGCGCAGACAGCTACATCAATAATGCCCGAAGACGGTCTTGTAAAGTTTTTATAGGGAAGCCCTCTGTGAATTTCGCGCATATAATCGCCCCACACAGGACCTGATAATGTAGAGCCTGTCAAATCGACACCTAACGAATTTCCGGGTCTGTCAAAACCAAACCATACTGCCGTAGTGTAATAAGGGCTGTACCCTATTGCCCATGCGTCCGACCAGTTCTGCGGAGTTCCGGTTTTACCCGCTACAGGCATTTTGAATGATTTGCCGTTTCCGTCTACAAAAGTAAATTTAGCTCCCCATCCTGCCCCATGCGCGAGAGTACCCTCTTCTACTGTTCTTTCCAAAATTTTTGTCATGATATAGGCATTTTGAGGACTAATAATCTGAATACTCTCCCCCATTCGCCGCTGCCTCTGCCGAAGTTCCCTCTCAGTATCAAACACAACACGCCCATTGCGATCTTCAACAGTTCTTATGGCAATTGGAGTAACACCGCGCCCCTGATTGCCAAAAGTCGCAAACGCTCTGGCTAACCGCAGAGGCGAAGATGCGGTAATCCCCAGACCCAACGGATAAACCCGCGGGAAAAGCCGGCGGACTTGAGCAGTATCTGATATATCCAAAAGCGTGGAAGCCCTGTCAATCGCCGCGTCAAATCCTATTGTGTCCAGTACCTTTATGGAAGGCACATTCATTGAATGGGCAAGCGCTTCATAAAGCAAAACCGAACCTTTCCACTCGCCCCTGAAATTCAACGGGATGTACGGAGTGCCGTCATCATTGTGAAATACTACGGGAATATCGTAGATCAAAGTTCCCGCTGTAAATTTGCGCGAATCTATGGCGGCCGAATAATACAAAGGCTTGAAAGCCGAACCGTATTGAACATTAGCCTGAGTAGCCCGTATAAGCTGGTTCGATTCATCGTATTTAGAACCGCCGACAATAGCTGTAATATAACCGGTTTCATTTTCTATCGAAATAAGCGCGCCTTCCACTACATTTTTTTCCGTAGTTGTTTTGAGTTCCGAAAAACCTGCGGTGGTAATATCTTTTATTTCGGGAATACCAAAAGCTAAAGCCGCCATGTCTACTATGGGATTAATTGTTCTTGTATAACGGGAAATAGCCCTTCTTTCATTTTGTCCTGATGTAGCGTCACGAATATCGGTTAAATCAAAAGCAAGAGTTAACATATCAATAATAGGATTATACACGCGTTCTGCCTGAGCAATACTCCTTGAGTTTGATCTTGAGTATTCCCTGTTGGCCCTTTCAAGCCCTGCCGCCATAAATTTTTCCGCCGCTTCCTGATGCCGCAGATCCATTGTAGTATACACCACATAACCGTCACGGTAATAATCCATAGAACCGTACATCATCTGATCCAGCTCGCGGCGCACATATTCACTGAACCACGGCGCTTTGTCTTCGCGGTTAAAGTACGCGGAAAGAGACGGCCTTGTCCAGTCAAAATTATCCCAATATTGTGCGAATGATTCTTCGGCTTCTTCCCTGTCGGCATAACCAAATTCGACCATACGATCAAGCACAAACTTCTGGCGGTTCATCGCTTCATTCGGCTTGTTAAGCGGGTTAAAGTTGGAAGGATTGGAAAGAAGAACTGCCAAAATAGCCGACTCCGCAAGCGTTACCTCCCTTGCGCTGCGGTCAAAGAAATATTTACTCGCCGCCTCAACTCCGTAAGTACCCGGCCCCATGTTCATATAGTTAAGGTATATTTCCAGTATCTCATTTTTTGTGTAGCGCCTTTCAATTTGAAACGCCCACCATAATTCTTTTACTTTACGCTTCATCGTTCTTTCTCTGCGGTCTGTGTAGAGCGTTCCCGCTACCTGCTGGGTAATGGTAGAACCGCCGCCCCAGTTTTTACCGAGAAGCTGCCCCACAAACGCGCGAAAAATGGCTTTGATACTGAAACCCCGGTGATTGTAAAAATCCGGGTCTTCGCGCGCAAGGACAGCGTGAATCAGATGCCGCGGCAATTCACTTAAGGAAACCAGTTCCCGCTTTTCATCGGAGGCAAATTCGGTGATAAGCGTACCGTGAACATCCAATATTTTTGTAGGCAAAGCCGGGGCAAATTCGATAAAATTTTCGTTATTTTTGATATTTGTAGTTTCCGCAAGAGACAGTCCAAGTCCTATACCGATTATCACCACCAGAATGATAGTAAAAGCGGCAAGAATTTTTACAATTAAGCCTGACATATATTAAGCCTATAAAAGAAGATAACATCCGTCAAGTATGAATAGGCTGGTTTCCTTTACGCAATTTCCTGATTTCAAAAAAAATCAAAGTGCCGGTAAGAAGGAAGGCGAAGCCGTCGGCTACAGGAGCGGCAAAGACTATGCCCCAAAGACCCCAAATTTTTCCAAAGATGAGTATACACGGAATAAGGGCGAGGCACTGCCTGAGCATAGAAAGAAAAATTGAAATTTTGGGGCGGCCTGTAACCACAAACATATTAGTTGAAACAATCTGAAAGCCCGCAAACGGCAGTAACAGCGCCATAATCCGCATCGCCTTCGGCACAAACTGCATAAGAGCGGGGCTTCCGTTAGGTGCAAACAACCTGACCAGTTGAACCGTAAAAAGTTGAATTACTGTAAACCCGCAGATACAAATTAATGAAGCGGCGGTAATAGCGCCAATATACGCGCGCAGCACGCGGGCAAAATTTTTCGCCCCGTAATTATAACCCAATATCGGCTGCGCCCCCTGATTAATGCCAAAGACCGGCATAAGTATAAGCATAACAATGGAGCCGTTTATATTCATTCCGGAGAGGGCGATGTCACCGCCGTTCGCCACCCCTAAAGTTGCCGCTCCGTACCAGCCGACGCTTAAATTGTTCAAAAACTGAACCGCGGACATCATAAACTGAAGCAGAAACTGTGCGGAGCCAAATGCCATTATCTGCTTAACAACAGTGAAGTCCGGCTTGAAAACGCGGGGTTTAAGCCTTACAACGGCTTTTTTGCTTACGACAAAACTGAAAATAAAAATAAAAGAAACAAGTTGAGAAATAATTGTCGCCCATGCCGCGCCTTCTACGCCCCACTTAAACACAAAAATAAAAACAGGATCCAGAATAGTATTGAGTACCGCTCCGGAGATCATGGCGATCATTGTAATTGTAGGAAATCCCTGCGCCCTTGTACAATGGGACATACCAAAACCAGCCATGGAAAAAACAAGCCCGTATAAAATTATGCGAAAATATTTTTTTGCGTACTCCAGGGCAACGCTGCCTTCCGCCGCTCCCATCAGGGAAAGAAGCGGCTCAAGAAAAAGAAGACCTATTGTCATCATCAACAGGCCTATGCCTATCAGCAAAAAGAAACAATGGTTAAGAGCGTTCTCCGCTTCCTGCCGCCGTCCCTGCCCAAGCCGCATGGAGATCATGTTTGCCGCTCCAACGCCAAAGAGCATTGCAAACGCCATTCCGATTGTCATTAGCGGCAGTACAAGGGAAAGTCCGCCAAGAGCGATTTCGTTCACTCCCTGTCCGACAAAAATCCTGTCAACTACATTGTAAAGAGCGTTGACCAACATTCCTGTAATGGCGGGAATTGAAAAACGAAGCAGTAATTTACCAATAGATTCTGTTCCTAACCGGCTTGCGGCATCTTGATGTTCAGGCATATATAAGGAATATCAGAAATGGGGGATTAGAACAAGTAGTCTATACTTGTGTCTTGAAATTAATCACGGTTATAAATATAGTAGAAAAATGGCTGTATATATTGAACCACGATTACTCAAAGGCTTCAGGGACTTTCTTCCTCAGGCGGAAACTGTCCGGCGGGGCCTGATCGAAAAAATAGAGGAAAGTTTTCGCTCTTTTGGCTTTGTGCCAATCGACACCCCTGCTCTGGAATACGCGGATATTCTGCTTGGCAAGGGCGGCGGCGAAACGGAAAAGCAGATTTACCGTTTTAAGGACAACGGGGAGCGTGATGTCGCCCTTCGTTTTGATTTGACCGTCCCATTTGCCCGTTTTGTAGCCCTGCACAGCGCGGAACTGACTTTTCCTTTCAAGCGCTACCATATAGGGAAGGTCTGGCGCGGTGAAAATACACAGCGCGGACGCTACCGCGAATTTATGCAGTGCGATTTTGACATAATCGGCAGCGACAGCCCGGCCGCCGATTTTGAAATTATCCTTTTAATCCGCACTGTTATGAAAAATTTGGGCGTTGATGTTACCATTCATGTAAACCACAGGGGGCTTTTTAACCGCTTTTTATCGCACATCGGGCAGAGCGAAAAATCCGTCGAAGTTCTCCGCACGGTAGACAAACTCGGCAAGGTGGGAGAAGACGAAACACTAAAAACCCTGACAGAGCTTGCGGGAGAGGCAAACGCGAAAAAAATAATCGAGTTTATAAGCGCGAAAGGCAGTTTTTCGCAGGTGTTAGATCGTCTAACGGAATTATCCGGTGGCCCCTGCCCCGAATCCGCGCGGCTTGCTTCCCTGCGCCAGTATATGACAGACGCCACGGGCGAAGACGGCGACCCGTTTGTGCTTAACCCTTCAATTACACGCGGTCTTGATTACTATACCGGCGTAGTTTTTGAAACCTTCCTGAACGATTTGCCGGACATTGGCTCTGTCTGTTCCGGCGGAAGGTACGACAACCTTGCCGGCTTGTACTCCAAAGATAAAAACTCAATCAGCGGGGTCGGCACATCCATCGGTCTTGACC
>JAIRUC010000174.1 GCA_031254615.1 Treponema sp.
TCCCTATTTGGGGATTGTTTTTTGAGTAGAGGCTGTGGCTCAGCTGGATAGAGCAGCAGATTGCGGATCTGCAGGTCGCACGTTCAAATCGTGTCAGCCTCAAATAAATTGAAAACTACTGCTGCCTAATCGTTTGACGGACCTGGCTGTCACCAAAGCCGTCGATGGTTTTAACCAGTGCAAGCCAGTATTTGGCTTCGTTTTCGGAAGTGTACGGGCCAACGCGTACGCGGTACCATGTTTTGCCGTCTATTTCTCGGTTTTCGATAATCGATGTTATTCCCTTTGAAGAGAGCAGTTCTCTTGTGTCTTCTGCCCGGACTTTTGCGGCAAATGCACCAGTCTGTACCCAGTAATCATTCGTAGTGGTTTTAGCCTTTGCTGCGGCTGCCGGTTTTGCCGCAGCCGCAGGCTTGGGAGTTACTTTTGCGGCCGGTGTTTTTGAGGCTGCAGGTTTTGACTCGGCAACGGGTTTGGCTGCGGGCGCAACTGTCGCGATAGGTCTGGAAACTGCAGCCGGGGGAATTTCCTGATCGGGAACTGCCGCGGTAGTGGGTTTGGGTACATTGATAGTAAGGCGATCCTCATCTATTTTATCAACCACAGCGATGGTGTCGGAACTTTCAATCTGCTCGACATTTGTTTCTTGGATGGTTGAAACAGGCTGAATATCGCCGCCTACTGTTGCGGGCTGCAGCCTTCCCGCGGAATATGGTTGTGCTGTGGTAAAAGCAGTTTCCTGCATATTGGCTTTAGGCGTTAGAATAGCAATAGCCGCAGTGATGGTTACAAGCAGGAAGACACCTACCGAAACGGCAACCAGTAATAATTTTTTTTGTTCTTTTTCCATTTTAATTCATCCCCTCTATAAACTTATCGAGCCGGCATTCAAGTTTTTTACGCAGATTCCCGGAGCCGGTTAATCCCGGGTTCTCTATTCTATAAATTTCGGCTTTTATTGATAAATATTGAGAGTTGAAATCTTTTTGTCTGGCAAAACGTTTTAGAATTTCCGTCCATGAGAGCCTGTCGCGCCGTTTAGCGCGGATCAGGCGGGTAAAAAAGGGAGCCGTTACCAAAATAATACGGTCAAGCCGGTTAAATACCACCGATCTGTGCAGGAGGGCGGCATTTATAACGCAAGCTCTGTCCCCCGCTCTTTCCCTGTCCGCCACCCATTCAGCGGTCAGGCGGTTTGCGGCAGGGTGAACAATAGCCTCAAGCGCGGCAAGTTTTTCCGGCTTGCCAAAGACACGCTGTCCAAGCAAACGCCTGTCCAAAGACCCGTCCGCCTTCTGTAAATCCCTGCCAAATTGGACAAAAATCGTCTCTTTTTCCGTTTCCAGAACCTTGTAGCCCAATTTGTCAACATCAAGGACAGGCAACCCCCGCGCTTCGAGCAGAGCGGCGACATGATTTTTTCCGGCACAATAAGTTCCTGTAAGGCCAATCAGCATATCTTTAAATCGGCAAAATTCGCCGGTTTTGAAACGGATTTTATTTCAGCAATTCTAAACGGGACTGTAACTGTTTTTCTCAAAAAGCTTCTTCTTCCTGATTAAGACGCTGTTTGATTTCTTTGATAGTGTTAAAATCCAACCCTGTAATTTTTTGAACAAAGTCTATTGAAGCCCCTTCAACTAAAGCATTATAGGCTGTAAATTCTAAGCCGTCTTCACGACCTTCCTCGCGTCCATCTTCCCAAGCCTCTCTCCTGTTAACAGCTATATCCATATCACGGTCATACTCAGTAATTAACATATCCCTCACCTCCGAACCGTTTTTTATCAGAAAATCTCTCAATTTGTTATTCTCTATACAATATTCTAGCGCAAATGTTACTGATTCATCAACTGAAAATCCCTCTTTCTGCTGTTCCCGAATCTTATCTACAAAAAAACTGTAGCCGTCCAAGTTCTCGCTTTTTTTCAGTATTTCGGGATTGTGCCCGTGGTTTATATTGTATACACGGACTATTAATTCCAGCGGTAATATATCATTATCTGTCAGTTCCAAACCTTCAATGTCCATGAATGCATCGGATAGTTTCAGATCAATATTATCGGGGTAAGGGTTGCTGCCGTTGTAAAGAACGATAAACTCCGGTCTGGGGATTTTTATAAGTTTTTTCTGATATCTTTTTTCCAGTTCAACTATTTTATTTAATATCTTGGTATAGTATTCCAGCAGGCGAAGGGGGATATTTTCATTTATGGTGGATTGGTGTTCAATCAGGACGACAAGGCGTTTGTCGATTATAAAAGAGATGTCGTTAATTTGCGTCATAAAAAGAACATTGGAAAGAGTATTAATGTCGATAGGTACGTTCGGCGAAATGGGAACGCCCTCGATGGCTGAGTACAACTCTCTTAGGATTTCCGGGTTGCTAAAGAGCAAGGAAAACACGCTGTCTTTATATTTTCTGTTTACTTTTGACGGGCTGTCATGGGGGTTCTCCCCGGAAATTAAATTTTTCATACGCGCCTCAAAAAATGATGTATAACCTTGCAAAAAGGTTACCAACATATATACGGCGCGTCCGTGCATGGCGCTTTACTTTGGCGGGGGAATTTATTTAAAAATGTCAGGAACAACAAGCAGCTGTTTTCGTGTTTTGTGACTGACGATGGATAGAGGTAAATAAATTGGAGTTGATTTAGATTAACGGGGAATTCTGTTTATGCGTGTTTTAATAAAGCTGGATCAATAAATTTATGATCTATTAGCCGCTTTAAAGTTGAATCTGAGCCTCGTGGTATGCGTCCCATAGTTCATTCGACCATTCGTCAGATCTATACAAATCCAGTAAATTATCCCAGGCATCTTCGTAAGGAAGTTTTTTAAAGTTTTCACAGAGGAAATAGTAAACGCTTTCAATCATATCCGCTTCGGCTTCTTCTATGGTTTTACCATAACCATCAATATGCAAATGGATACAGGTAGAAATAAACGAGTTCTCAGATTCCTGAATATCCAAGAAAGAAAGCAACTGGATTTCGTAGTTGAATTCCTGCGTCCTTGGAATTTTTATTTTCCCAAGCCCAATAACTTCACCGCGAGAAACTCTTACAGTTCGGTTCATGATCCTCTCCAATGGCTATTTTATTCATTATTATATCAACTATTGTAATTAGTTGTCACGTTATTTTGTTAAGGCTTC
>JAIRUC010000094.1 GCA_031254615.1 Treponema sp.
TTTTTGTCATAGTTTTCCGAAAGATTGCGGTAGCTGCGGTCGTACAGGCCGGGCTTCCAGTACTGGTTCAGCAGCTTGTGATATTTTTCGTACTGTTTTTTTTCTTGTTTGGAAGAAAGGCGTTTTTCAAGTCCGGCGCTGCGTTTGCGGATTGGGCTTTCCAATTTGTCTATAGACAACTGGCTGTTGCCGGTTCCGGGACCGCCGTTACAGCCTTTTTCACAGTTAAGGCAGTCTATCAAAAGCGGAAATTCTACTTCAGGATCATTCAGCGATTGTGATGTTTCGTTAAGGTAGGCATAAATGCTGTGTACCCCTTCAATTTTGCGGGTGTTTCTCCGTATGCCCGGGATAAACCGCTCGGCGGTATCAAGCAAACCGCCGGGACTGGAAAATCCTACCGCCCGCTCGGCAAGCGGTCCGTTATAGTCCACCGGCGCAAAAGAAGCAAGGTCGATGCGTTCCGCCTGTATATAATTTTTTAATGCAATCATAGTGATGTTGTAGTCGACAAGTCCGGTCTCGTCAAATTCACGCCGCTTGGCAATGCAGGGAGAGATGACGGCGATTTTATGATCTTTATACTGAGGATAGTATTCGCGTATCATTCTTACCGAATGGAGTATGGGACTGTCCGCCGGTGCAAGGTGGGGCATGAGTTCAGGATGGTAAATTTCGATATAGCTCACAATGGCAGAACAGGGTTGAGCAATGACCATGCGGGGATTTTTCTTTTTTATGTAATTGAGATACGAAACGACCGTAAGTTCCGCGCCAAAGCTCACATCAAAAAAGTCATTTACACCTAACGATTTAAGGAAGCCGTTAAGATTGAGGTGCTTGCCGGGAAAAACGGACGCAACAGCAGGAGCGGCAAAAGCGATAATTTTGTCTTTCTGTTTCAGGTCTGAAAAGAAACGCGGAGTGTCATCAACAGGCAGACGGGCTTCGTGGTGGCAGGCCGCTATACAGTTTCCGCAGCCGATACAAAGGTCTGCGTTTATCGTTAACTTTTCTGTCGAGCCGTCCATGCAGTATTTGACCGGACAATCGGTAATGCAGGCGTAACAATTAACGCACTTTTCTTCATCAATCCGTATAACCGGAGTAAGCGGTGTTTTTGACATTGATTCAACTTCCCCTTGGCTTTAACCTTCCAGTTAGATGCCGTTATTTATATTTATAATTATGTATCGATATGTTAAATATGTATATGTTTATAGCATGAAAAAATAATTTAACTTTTCGTCATTTTTGATGAAAAGAAAGATAAAAACATGCTTCTGACTTTAACCTAGCTTGAAGCGGCACGCTTAAAGGTTGAGTAGTGGGTAGTTATTAGTATTGTTGTTTGTAGGCGCGCCGTGATGTTAATACGCTATACCGTCGGACAAAAAACTAATGACTAACTACTATCTACTATTCACTTCCTAATGTATGCTACCTTTAGGGAGTAAAAATGGAAAACAGAACACCTGCGGAGATTTTGGCATACACAAGTGATACCGGATGTGCGAAAACCCAGCGAAAAATTTCAGCGGTATTAATTCTGTCATTTCTTGCGGGAGCGTTTATTTCCTTTGCTTCGCTGGGAACAAATGCGATGGCGTATAATTTGCTTGCCAATCCAAACACCTTCGGGCTGGGAAGGGCGCTCGCCGGAGCGGGCTTCGGTACCGGCCTTATGCTGGTAAGCCTTGGCGGCGGGGAACTTTTTACCGGCAATATGCTAATCATCGTCAGCGTGCTGGAGCGCAGGGTGAAGGTGCGGCGTATGCTGTTAAACTGGCTGCTAGTTTACCTTGGGAATTTTGCCGGATGCCTGTGCCTCGTATTTATGGTGCACCATTCAGGGCTGTTTAATTCTGCAGACGGAATGCTTGGCGGTGTTATGATAAAAACCGCCGTGAACAAGACTTCCCTGCCCTTTCACTCGGCGTTTTTTCTTGGCGTTATGTGCAACTGGCTGGTGTGTATGGCGGTATGGGTCTCCTCCGGCGCGCGCGATATTACCGGAAAAATCCTGGCGATTTTCTTTATCGTCGGACTGTTCGTTGTTTCCGGTTTTGAACACTCGGTAGCCAATATGTACTATATTCCCGCGGGGATTCTGGCAAAGCAGAACTCTCTTTGGCAGGCATTGTCCGGGTCTTCTACAGCAGAATTGTCCCGCCTGAATTGGACACATTTCTTCACAAAAAATCTTATCCCGGTAACGCTTGGAAATATAGCGGGCGGCTCAATAATGGTCGGCGTTTTATACTGGTTTTCGCTTGGCAAGGCAAAGCCGAGGGAAGAAATGTAAGCTACGATAAAAATGACACGGCAAACGGTGTTATATAGAAGAAAAACCTCTTTTTAAACCGGCTCATTCTCCATATTGCGCAAGAAAAGCATCGGGGTCGCTGACAGCATAGAAAGCTTTTTTGGCTTTTAACTTCCAGTCAAAAAGGCAGGGGTTTCCCGCCGAAAGCCAGCTTGTCCCGTCGTCCATTCCCCACCATGTTACCCGTGTTATGTGATTGGAATATTCCATGTACAGTTTGAATAACTTTGCGTAAAGCCTGGCTTGCGCTATTTCATCCGCTTCGGATATATCCGTATCATTGCCCGCTCCCGTGACATAACCGACGACTGATATGTCCAATTCGCTTATGGCAATCTCAACACCCAGAGTAATTAATTTGTCCAAACACGCGCGCATACTGTCCAAATTAAGTCCAAACCCATAATGGTGGGATTGTATACCTACGCCTTCAATTAGATTACGCGCGCCGCCTGTTTCTTTTTTATATCTGGTATTAATGTCGTCAATCATCTTCCGCACTGCCTCAACTTTGTTGAGAGTGTGGTTAACTGAATCTTCCGGATTATCCAGCGGGAAATACTCATTATAATAGAGAGTTATATCCGGATCGGCGGCACGGGCGGCGCGGAAAGCCATTTCAATGTAATCCGCTCCCAGTTTGTCGTACCATGGATTTTGAGAATTACGCACACATTTTTTCCAGTCTCGGGGAACGGAGAGAATATAATCATGCATTGCCTCGTTTACTACATCCCATGAGCCAATTCTGCCTTTAAAGTGCGTTAAAACTTCTGTAACATGATTTTTAAGATTTTGTTCAACCTCCCGCTTTTTCCCCGCAGTTATCCATGACGGGCTTGCTTCGTGCCATACCAAAACGTGCCCATGCACAGGTATACCATTGCTTCTTATAAGATTCAAAGCCGCATCAGCCCTTATCCACTGGTAGTCCCCTCCTTTGGCAGAAGGCGCAAGCAGGATAGGATATGTTTCTGTGAGAGTTACCACATTGTAATGGTAATTGAGAAGGTCGAGATATTTTCCGGATGAGTATGTATTATCAGCGATATTGCCTATAAGAAAATTATTTTTATATACCGATTTAAGCTGAGGCAAGGCAAAATCGGGCGACATACGATTCCCTTCTTCGATTGTTATGGTGAAATTATCAACATAGTAAACTGTCTTCAAGGAATTGTTTTCCCAATTTGTCAGGTAGAGGACAGGATCATCGTCTGTAGGAGTAAGAACACGGCGCCCTTTCATGTGATGCCAAACTCCGGGAGCTGCATTTTCCAAAAAAGCAATCATAGGATAATCCGGGTTATTCACATGCCATGCCAGATTTCCACTTGCACCTTCCCGCTTAACATCCACCGAAAATTGAATGGTTATTTCTTTTCCCTTATAATCCGCCAGAGGAAATTTTACTACTGTCCATTGCGTATCCGCCCCTTTGACCTTTATCACATCCTGCCGCTGTTCACTTGGTATATTCACAATATTGTAAAAAGGCGTGTCCACTTGAATGCCGCCGGCAGGCGTGGAACCGGGAACGGTGTGCGTTGTTGAACAAGCCGAAAACGCCGGAAACAGAGCCGTAACCAAGAGAAACTCAAAACCAATTGCATTTGGCTTGCTGTTAAGACCAGAAAGATTATCTTTCATATTAACCTTTACTCTAATTTATTGAATTGTACAGTTCCCCGGCCTCAAGAGAGTTCTCTTTTACGGCGGCAAGCTGGCCAACTGTCAGAATCCAGAAATCTTTTTCTCTAAGACCTTTGATTATATCAGGCAGAGCGCTCAGTGTATCGCCTTTGGATGTATTGTTATCATGCAAGAGAATTATGCCGCCGTCCTGCGGATTAGCAAGGACACTGTTCTTTATTGATGCTGATGTATGGCCGGTTCCATCCCAGTCATTGTGTACGTTTCCGCCGATAAGGGGCATACCTCTTTCCTCGCAGACTTTGTACAAATTTGTTCCATAGTTTAGATTGGGAGCGCGGAACAGGCAGGGGTATTTTCCGGTTATTTCCTTAATTGCCAGCGAAGCGGCATCAAGACTCCTGGTTATAGCATCCGCCGTTGATCCACCAAGACTGCCGTAACCGTCGGAATGATTGCCCAACTCATGTCCGCTGTTAAAAATCGCCTGCGCAGCAGTTTTATTTCCGCGGACATTCTGACCAATTACAAAAAATGTCGCCTTTACATGCAGTTCCGCAAGTTTTTCGAGTATAGCCGCAGTTCCGCCGTTAGGCGCGGAACAAGGTCCGTCATCAAAACTTATCGCAATATATTTGGTTGGTTTTGTTTTGTACCCGTACTCTTTCCAGTTGGCTTCAATATCTGCCTCAATATCCGCTTTTGTATAGTCGTACTTCATAACTTCATCTCCGTGTTCTTTAAGCCATATTTCGGTATCCTTATGGGTTTCTTTTTCAGTAACGCATCCTGTCATCAGCAAAACCGCCGCAATAACGATTCCCGTGAATAATTTAACACTGCTGTTCTTCATTCTCCCTCCAAAAGCTCCTGTATTATTTTCTCATATATAAATATATCCCGCAAGCATAACTTTTTAGCCTTTTAATAAAATAGGCCTAAACCGCACACATGATTTATATACCAGAATTACCAGTTATCAATAAATTGCGCATTGGAAGACTGGTTTGTTCCGGTGTTAAGGGTTTGTGAATTAGTCTGCAGCTTGTCTGTCGCTTTTTCTTTTACACCCGAAAGACCGGAACGCTCAAATTTCATATTAAAAGATTCTATATTGGGAATATCCGGCGCTACTTCGACATTTCCGGCAAAGCGGTAGCGTACCTGCCGCTTGGAGATAATGTCGTCCAGCAGGGGACGGTTCATATTGATAAAATTCATTGAGAATCTGAATTCTGTTTCGCAGGAACTTTGTGCCGGAATATTAAAAATATCCTTGCTCTTTCCGTCCGCCCATAATTTGCCGTTACCGAATAACTCATAGCCAAGAGACGAAAGACTTACGGCAAATTCATTTGGATTATCTATTTTGATTACAGCTTCAAACATCGTGTTGATTAAATCGGCTTGAATTACCGCTATCGAGATAATATTAAAATCGGGTTCTATTACCTCAATAATTTCCGGTTCGACAGGCTTCTGGGATTTACAGCCTGTCAGCAAATAGAGAAGCACTATAAAAAATAAAAATTTCCGCATATCTTATTATCGGCAGTTTTTTTATTAGAGTTGTTTAGAAATTTCAGTTTCTAAAAGCAATCGCAGATTGCAAACTTCCTTAAAAACCGCAGTTTTGTAAGCCGTAGGCTGAAAAACTGCAAGCCTTGTTCGACAACCAACCGGGTTGTTGAACAAGGCTATTCAAACGAAACCGCGCTGTAAAAAACCGTGTTGTTTTCCAGGCCGGCGGCGCTGAGCATATCTCCGGCATAGCAGGTTTTTTTATTCAGTAAGCCGCTATCCAAAAGACTTGCCACAAGCGCGCCTCCGCAGGGACTCAGGCTGCCGTCCAGAATGGCAGATGTAAGAGAGGCCGCGTCTTTTTCGGCAAACAGATGAAGGCACTCCTGCGCATGAAAGCGCGCTGTTGTTTTATCGTTATCACAGGAAAGATTGCAGGAAACCACCAGTAAGGTCTCGTCAATTATGGGCGTAATCACGTCCTTTAAAGCCGCAGAAAGGTCTTTTATGTATTTATGTTCAGGCTGCCCCATAAGAATCGGAACAATTGACGCATTGGGAAAACAATATTTTACAAAAGGAAGAAGAATCTCTATTGAATGTTCCCCAAGGTGGGGTATGTCGTTAATTTCTAAATATTCGCCGGCAAATTCCATCTCTTCGGTAATTTCCTTGTCCACAGGGATATTTCCAAGCGGCGTATGAAAAGAGTGAGAATTTGACAGAAAAACGCCTTTTTCCCGTTTGTCGTGGATTGGTCCAAGAATAACTACCCGCTTAATATCCCCGCTTCTGCCCATTGCGGCGGAAAAGGCGTTTGCGACAAGCTCCCCGGAAAGCCCCCAAGAGCCGTGAGGGGCGATGATTGCCTGCGCGCAGCCGCCATTGCCCGGTTCAAGGTCAAAAACCCTGAGAAAATCGAGCATCTCCTTTTTGTATTCGGGATAGTACATTCCGGCTCCGACCGGGCTGCGAATCCGCTTCTTCTGGGCAAGCAAAGCTACCATATATTAACTCTAGTGCTTGAGGGGTCAGGATTCAAGGGAAAACCGGAAAAAACGAGAAATTACTTTCACAGAGGCATTATTCCGAGAAGAGTTCTCACGGAGACACAAAGGCACAGAGGACACGGAGTTGTTGTTTTTGAGCATATCGTCTTCAACTTTTTTTTCTTAAATCTTAATTTATAAAAATAAAAAAGAATAATGTAATAAGCGCGACTAGAAAACTACGCGCGACCCTTTGTGTTCTTTGTGCCGCTGTGCCTCTGTGAGAGATTGTCTCTTTCAGTGTTTGCTTTGCCTGCGGCGGTTTTCTTTTTAGCACCTGAAGCCGCAGGTTTTGTTTTTGAGGCGATTTTTTTCGTTACCTTTGCCATCACTGCAATTATATTAGTCTACCCGGCAATTTTCAAGAACACGCAGACGCGCTTCATCCAGTTTTACATGAAGGTTCTTTTCCTGAGTTGGAATAACGAGTCCTTTGGGACCATCCTTCGCGCGTCGGAGGTACTTAACCTGAGTATAGAACAGGTCTCCCCCGCCGTTGTTTCTGCCCTTTGAATAAAAAACCGCAAGGTTTCCGGCGTCCAGCAGAATTTCCAAAGGCACTGTCTTTCCGGCGCGCTGTTTGATAAACACATAAGAACCGTGATAATCGCGCGCGTGAAGCCAAAGATCGTTCCCTTTCACATAACGGCGTAACAGCGTATCGTTTTCCGCGGCGTCTCTTCCTACAATGATGAGCCAGTCGCCGCGCTTAAACGTAAGACCGGGACGCGCTTTTTCCTTTTTTGATAAAGGCGATTTACCCGCCGCCCCGCCCGTCTTTACAAGTTTTGCCAGAACAAGCGGATTGGTTTCGGTAAGAAGACGCTCAAGCCTTTCGGTTACTTCTTTTAATTCCCGCTCTCCCGCGGCAATTTCCCGTTGAATTTCGGCAAGCCCGTTTTTTGCTTTGCGGTACTGCTCGTAATATTTTGCGGCGTTATCCTGCGGCCGCAGGAGCGGAGCAAGCTCTATTTGAATAACGG
>JAIRUC010000122.1 GCA_031254615.1 Treponema sp.
ATGCTTTCATCCGTGGTTATATGAAATGTTTCGCCTAATGCATGGATATTCGCCATTAGCGGCACAAAAGCCCGCGCAAAATCGCTGTTATGCGTCAATGTCCACAGGCTTGAGCCGTCGCCGTGTATGATAACCGGCTTGCCGTCAATCATCCGCTTTAGCACCTGCCAGCTTCCTTTTTTGCCGTGTACCCCGAGCGGAACACTGCGCTCATCGTAAGTGTGGCTTGGGCGGATGATGGTAATGGGAAAGCCGCACTCGCGGTATTTTTGCGTAAGATATTCCTCGCACGCAATTTTATTCCGCGAGTATTCCCAGTACTGGTTCGCCAGCGGAGTACTTTCGGTAATCAAATATGAGGAGAGCGGTTTTTGATACGCCGACGCGGATGAAATATACATAAACTGCCTGCAAAGGCCGTTCAAAACGGCAAAATCTTTTTGCAGGTTTTCGGGGACAAAGGCGATAAAATCGGTGGCCACATCAAAATATTTTTGTCCGCTGTCTTTGAGTACGCTTTCAAGTTTTGCCCTGACAGCGGCCTCGCTTTCCTTGCGGATGTCGCAGTCAATATGATAGATGTTTTTTCCGCAAAACTCGCCCGCGCGGCTGCCCCGGTTGAGAAGGTACAGCTCCCATCCTCTTTGCACAGCCAGCCGCGAAATCGCGCTCGATATTGTTCCCGTTCCGCCGATAAATAACGCTTTCATAAGTTTTCCTCCTGATAATTATGTTCTATATATATCATGAAATTATATCATAAAATCCTTAGGTATACATTCTTCACAGGTAAATTGACATACCCTGTTATGAATGGTAATCTATGCACAGGTCCAGTAGCTCAGGGGATAGAGCGGCCGCCTCCTAAGCGGCAGGTCGGCTGTTCGAGTCAGCCCTGGATCATTGACTAAAAACCTACGGTTTTTAGTCTTGAAGTTTTGCATTTCATGCAAAACTTCGCTTGATATAGAAACAGCGAAGCTGTTTTCTCTAGCTTTAGGTCAGCATGAAAAACTGAAGTTTTTCATGCTGAGAACCTGCGGTTCTCAAAAAAACTCACGCTAAGCCCTCCCAAAAGAACCTCTCACAGAACAATTTTCGCGTAACAAAACACGATGAATCTTAAAAAAGTGTTATCTGAAAATTGACAAAACCGTATGTTGGGGTAAAATTTTGTGTAACGGCAGCGTAACTCAAATTATTTTTAAAAGAGGCAGGAGGAGAAAATGAAAAAGTTTTGTTTGTTTTTAATGACAGTGTTGCTTTTGTGTTGTGCGATCACGGGCTGTAAAAAAGAAAAGGCCGCGGGAGCCGGGCCGGTAAATATCATCTACTATACTTGGGATGATCCTTCTATAAAACCGATAATCGAAACATTTAACGCTTCTCAGGATGAAATCTTTGTGGACGCGCAATATTTACCTCAGCCTGATTATGAAGTTAAAATCACCACTTTGCTGACAGGGCGTACGCCGATGGATGCCTATATGCAGAAACGTCAGGTTGATATGTTCCCGCACTATAAAAATGGTTTTATCGAACCTCTGGATAATCTCCTTGCAAAAACCGGGATCAACCGGACAGCGGTAGACGCCTACAAAAACTCTATATCTGTGGACGGCAAAGTTATCGCTTTCCCGTGGCGCGGAGCGGCGTACTATACTTATTACAACAAGAAAATCTTTGCCGCCAAAAATGTTCCTACTCCTGATACTTATGTCAAAGCCGGAACATGGACATGGGATAAATTTGCGGAGGTCGCCAAGCAATTATCGTCGGGTGACGGCAAAGTCTACGGCGCTTCTGTTTATCATTGGGGATCCAGCCAGCTCATTATGGAAACTCAGAATCAAAAGAGCGTTATTTCCGCAGACGGCAAACTGAATTATGACGGCGCTATTCTGCGCTGGCTTTCCATGCGTAAAAAAATGGAAGAAAACAAATCATGCTGGCCGTTAATTGACATGAAGGTAACATCGACTCATTACTCCAAACAGTTTTACGACGGGCAGGCGGCAATGCTCCTTATCGGCGAATGGTTCCCGGGACAAATCCAGTCCGGGCGGGATCAGGGCGTGTTGGTTGGCTGGGGATGGAACGATTGGGGGCTTACACGGCTTCCATGCGATGTTTCTCCGTATGTAACTATGGGCGCGCCGACATTCAGCCATGTAACCTCTTACTCAAAAAACAAGGAAGCCGCTTTTAAATTTATCGCGTGGATGGGAGGTCCGGAAGGTTCAAAAATCGCTGCAAAAGCCGGCGTTCTTCCCGCCATGGTTGACGACGGCGTAAAACAGGTGCTTGCCGAAGTAATCCCCGACCCGCAGTCGCTTGACTATTTTGTCGAGAAGAAAATCGCTTTTCCCATGGCGTATAACAAATACGGCTCAAGGATTGAAAACCTGATCAACACTGTTCAGGAAGAATATCTGTTGGGCAAAATTCCCGATGGTCAATTTGACGCATATTTGCGCGCGGGTCTGGAAGAAATTATCAAAACTACCGATTAATCAGGCATGTATGGCAAAGAGTAATTTACAGCGCACCCCATGGCTGATAGTGGCGGCTTTTTTGCTGCCAAGCTTTCTGGGTTTTATGCTGTTTATGGCAGGTCCCATACTTGCGGCTTTCGGCATATCCATGACTAATTTTTCCGGCGGGCCTAATTTTCGTTTTATCGGACTTACCAATTATGTAAACGCCTTTAAAAGTTCCGCATTTTTGGGTTATTTGTGGGTAACTGTTAAATTCACCTTCTGGACGGTTCTTTTTCAACTTACAATGGGACTTGCGTTCGCCATGCTTTTAAACGAAAAAATGTTCGGCAAGAATTTTTTTCGCGGCGTAATGTTTTTGCCTAACATTCTTTCATCGGTAGCTGTAGGTTTGGTTTTTTCATTGATTTTTGATTCAACGCGCGGGCCTGTTAATCAGTTTCTGCTTTCACTTGGACTGCCCGCTCCGCTTTGGCTCGCCGGAGAAAAAACAGCGCTCCCCACGATTATGATGGTTGCGGTGTGGCAGAACTTCGGCTATTACATGGTGTTGTTTCTCGGCGGTTTGCAAACCATCAGCGCCGCCCTGTACGAAGCCGCAAGCATTGACGGAGCGGGGCCCGTTAGGCGATTTTTTGCGGTAACCATACCCGGACTTTCGCCGGTTATTTTCTTTTCGATAACGATAGCTGTTATCCGCGCTTTTCAGGTTTTTGATCAGGTGTTCGTTATGACCGGCGGTCAGCTTGGAGGAGGGCCTGCGGGTTCTACAACGGTATTGGTTTTTGATATTTACAAATCCGCCTTCTCTCAATTCCGTTTTGGGTACGCCGCCGCGGAGTCGGTGATACTGCTTGTTATTACTCTTATCGTAACTTTGGCGCAGCAGCAGGGGCAAAAAAGGTGGGTAAGTTATGACATTGTCTAAAAAGAAAAAGCCAAAACCATATTTAAAAATTCTAAAAGGCGTTCTGCTGTTTGTTATGTGCATTATTGTTTTTGCGCCGTTATTGGTAATGCTTTCCAGCGCCTTCAAACCCGATTCACAAATCTACGACTTCCCCATGCGCCTCATTCCAAAAACGCCGACGATTGAAAACTTCAGCCAGTTGGCGGATCGTTTCCCGCTCTACACATTGAATTCGATTAAGCTCACCGTGATAATTGTTTTGGTACAGCTTATTACCGCCGCCACCGGGGCTTATGCTTTTTCAAAAATGCGGTGGAAAGGCCGGGACTTTATTTTCATGCTCTATGTAGCGTCAATAATGATTCCAGTGCAATCAATCATTATCCCGCAGTTTTTGATTATCAGAAACATGGGTCTTTACAACACTCATTTGGCGCTCATCCTTACAAGCGCTTTTACCGCTTTCGGCACTTTTCTTTTCAAGCAGTTTTTCATGACAATCCCCGAAAGTTATTCCGAGGCGGCGCACATTGACGGCGCAAATGATTTTGTCGTTTTTCTGCGGATCATTTTGCCGTTGTCAAAGCCCGTTATCGCCACTCAGGTTATTTTTGCCTTTCGTTATTTTTGGAATGATTTCTTTGCGCCGCTTATTTATATTACAAGCCGTCATCTGAAAACTCTTCCCTTGGGCATGAGCGACTTTGCGACTGAGTTTTATGTTTACAAAGGCCCGCAGATGGCGGCATCATTTATTTCGATCATTCCTGTTATGATAATATTTCTTGCGGCGCAGAAATATTTTATTGAGGGAGTGGCGGCTACCGGCGTGAAAGGGTGAGGTGAAAAGGTTTGTCTTTTGCGGCGGCAAGGTAAAAAATCGGCACGGCTTTTTAGAGCCGAAATGCCGATTTTTTATCACCGTTGTGACTTACCAATCGCGGGCTTTGAAGTTTTTAGGTATTGTTATTTTTACCGTGTCTCCTGTTTGTTCTATCACATAAAACCCGTTTTGCAAAATGTAACGCCGTACACCATCGCCGAGTATTGCTGCGGCTATTGCTCCCTGAAACCGCCGCTTGTCATTCTTCTTGTCGGCATAGCGGCGTATAGTCTCCATCCGCTGTACATGATCGTCTACATCTCCTGTTTTCGGTTTTGCTTTGACTTCCACGGCCATGGCAATATCGCCATTCTCCAAAAAAACATCCACTTCGGCAATAACTTTGTGGGTTTCCGGATCAGCGAATTTCTTGTCCGTGGCGGTTTCGTTAAAATGAAATCCCAGTTCGTTGAATTTTTCCCTGATATTGGGCGCTACCAGATGTTCAGCCAGTTCGCCGAAGCGGTTTCCCAGATCGCCGATAATCCGGGCATTTTCTTTCACTATCCGATCAGTTTCTTGCAGCGCAGCCCACACTTTTTCAAAAGTGAGCCCTTCCCCTGTGGGGAGATTAGTTGTTTGTGTTCTAGCCATACTTTTCTCTCCTAAGTACTTGAAATATTGTAGCATAGGTTTAAAATCGGCGTCCATGCCGATTTTAAACCTAGAAGTTTTGCCTACGTCAAAACTTCAGCTAAAGCGTAGAAACAACCGCATCCATGCGGCTGTGTCCATGTGGCTTTTGAGTCTTGAAGTTTTGCCGACGGCAAAACTTACTAAACATGGGACGACAACGACAACCATGTCGAGCTACATACTATATTAGGCACGCATATGCATGGCGCTTTACTATTTGGGGCAAAATGTATGCTAAAAATTTATACCAACATGCGCACAGAGGCGGGGCGCATACCCGGCATAAAAACAACGAGCAAAAAAAGCCTTTTCCCCAAAAACAGATAGTTTACACTGCTTGTATACTATCTATACATACAATATGGTAAATATGCTATAGATGACAAAGAAGAAAAATAGCAGCGCTGGAAATACATAATTCCGGCAAGGGGTAAAATCAAGCTAGATTGCCGCTTTTTGTGCGGAATTTGAGATGTATATGAAACAAATGTTCATATACAATACGTTATATGCCATTTTGCCTGAATTATTTTATTGAAATGATTAAAATAGAGAATATATATTTACATAAAAATGAATTATAAATGAATATGGTTTAGATACGTTTTAACAGCGTATTCAATTCTCAGTTGAGTATTTGTAAAATTCAAATATGCGGTTATTGTTTTTACTTAAATTGTCAAGCATAATTTTTTTAAGGAGATAATTATTATGCGTGAAATTATGGCGGGTAAT
>JAIRUC010000139.1 GCA_031254615.1 Treponema sp.
CTGTTCCTGTATCTCATCAGGCTCCTGATCCGCGGGTTCGACAGCAAAAGAGGCGGCCCCGGCCGCCTCCCGCATCGCCTTTTCTCTTTTCTGCCGCAACCGTTCTTTTTGCCGCTCGGCCTGCGCCGGGTCTTTCCACGCGATGCAGCCGTCCAGATGCTCCAACAGGTGGGTACGCGCGGTTTTGAACTCGTCGCCTATCAAGCCGAGGCGTAATAACCATGTGCGGAAGGTATATTTTTCGTTGCTGGTTCGTGTCTTGATGCGGCTGGCGCTCGCTTGATTGAGGGCCTGTGCGGTGATGGCGAGGCACTGTCAACAACTTAAGCACGTAATTGATGTGGACAAAATAGTCTATAAAATTTCATGCAAATTACCAATTGACAAAAGAGAAAGCGCCCCAAAATGGGATGAGCGTGAAAGCGTATCATCACCGAAAGGGGCGTTTTTGATGGTAAAGAGCACAAAGGCACTGGAAGCGATTCGGAGAATAAGTGAATACCTAAACTCGGATGAAACAGTAAAACGACGTCGTACACATGAGAAAGCTTTCACCCGAAAGAGAAAACTTAGCTTTAGCGTCGTTGTGGGAATGCTGCTGAACTCGTTGACAAAATCACTGCAGATAGAAGTGGACGACTTTTTCGAGTATGTATTGACGAGCGTGGATACGGTGAGCAAGCAGGCATATTCCAAAGCGCGTCAGAACGTAAAGCCGGACTTTTTACGGGAACTTTCGGAGATTCCCGCAGAGGTTCTGTACAAGGACGCAAATTACAAAACATGGCGCGGTTACAGGCTTCTTGCAGTGGATGGTTCTACGTTGGAATTGCCGAATTTTGAACATTTGCGGATGCATTTTAACCATGTTGGAAATCAGGCGGAAACAGTACGCGCGAAAGCCAGTGCATTGTTTGATTTGGAAAACAGCATGATACTGGCCTCGGAAATCGACCATTACCGGCTTGGAGAACGGGAATTTGCAAGGCGGCATTTGACATGGTTGAAGGAATCAGGTTATCGAAAGGATTTACTTTTGTATGACCGTGGCTACCCGTCCCGTGAACTGATGGCCTATCATATTGACGAAGGGCTTGATTTCGTAATGCGGGTAAAGGATTCATTCCTCAGCCGCAAAAAACTTTATCGCGGCGAAGAAGATTACATACAGAACTTTTATCACAAAGATAAGGTCTACACGGTGCGAAGGGTGGTCTTCCTCTTGAAATCGGGTGATGTGGAAACCCTGCTTACCACGCTGCCTGAGAATTTCTCATTGTCGGATTTAAAAGAGATTTATGGGAAACGCTGGGGAATCGAGACGGAGTTTTACGCCCTAAAGCATAAAATCCAAATTGAGAATTTCAGCGGTTATACGGTAACGGCTATTTTGCAGGACTTTTATGCCGGTATATGCCTTGCAAATATTGCCGCCATCTTCGCAAATGACGCTGACTTTTCCGGCTCGCCCCAACGAAAATATACATACAAAGAAAACAGTAACCTTTTGCTCGGCAAATTCAAGCACAGGTTGGTAAAAGCGCTTCTGCAAGGCGCGGAGGAATCGTTGAACCTGCTTTTCGCAAAGGTTACCGGGTCTATAGCGAGACGCCCTATTCCCATCCGTCCGGGTCGGATCGTTACGCGCGGGAAGAAGCGCAGGCCAATTAAACACCCTCCAAATCAAAAACGGGCAGTTTAGGCTTGTCCCTAAAGGCGATTCATGGTATGATTGCGTTATCAATCATACCATGAAAGCGGGGCGGCGCGAATGGCTTCCGGATTAACAGGAAACTGTTATCTATGTGGTAAAGAGTTTGGTAAAACCGCTGTCAGAAACCATTTGATGAAAGTACATAACAATCAGACCGGCGGGCAGAAATGCTGTCTATTGAAAATTGAGGGGGCATACAACAAAGATTACTGGCTGTATATTGATGTGCCGGTTACCTCTGCCCTTTCCGGTGTGGACGCTTTCCTTCGCAAAATTTGGCTGGAATGCTGCGGGCATATGAGCGCCTTCTTCGGCCCCGGTCACGCACAGGTCAGCAAAAACCGCAAACTCGATGCTTTTTCTGTCGGCGATAAACTTTTACACGAGTATGATTTTGGCTCCACTATCGAAACGCTCATCACCGTCATAGGCGAAACCACCCGGAAAACACAAAAGGAATCTGTACGCTTGCTGGCGCGTAATATCCCGCCGGTCTTTTCCTGTTGTTCCTGTGTGGAATCGGCGACGGTTTTATGCACAGAATGTATATTTGATTCCGATAACCCCTTTTTCTGCCAAAAATGCGGCGAGGCGCATGAACATGTGGATATGATGCTTGCTGTATCAAACTCTCCCAGAATGGGTGTGTGCGGCTATGAGGGAGAATTGGATATCTTTACCTTTAACCCCCAGCCATCTCAGAAAAAACGTGATCATCTTAACTATCCAATTGAATACTCCGGAGAAGGTCAGGACTTTGACCTTCTCTTCTTATTTTTTTATTCTTAAGTTGTTGACAGTGATCGACAAGCGCCAGATCGACGAGCTTGCCACCATGCGTTTCCTTGAAAACGGCGAAAATATCGTGTTTCTCGGCCCGCCTGGCGTTGGCAAGACCCATTTAGCCTCGGCGCTCGGTATGGTGGCCGCGAGCCATCGATGTTCGACCTATTACATCAACTGCCATACTCTGATTGAACAGCTTAAAAAGGCTCATTTTGAAAACCGACTGCCGGACAAGCTCAGGGTTTTAGGCAAATACAAAATGCTCATCATTGATGAAATCGGTTATTTGCCAATGGATATACAAGGGGCCAATCTGTTCTTTCAGCTGATTGCCAGACGTTATGAGAAAGCCTCCA
>JAIRUC010000280.1 GCA_031254615.1 Treponema sp.
TTTGTGGCTTTTAATATTAGGTTCAACCGCAAGCACGTCAAATTGCGCATTAACAATTAACCGTGAGGTGACATTCATTGCAAATGATTCCCGCACATCATCAGTATCCGGTTTATACGTAAGCCCCATGCAGGCTACTATTGGCCATGTACCGGTTCGATGGGTAAATTCACCGCAAGCGGCCAATACACGGCTCACGCATAAGTCTGCCTGAGGACGATCATTATCGTTCCAGCTTACAGATAATTTACCGGTAAAGGCTATCCGTTGTTTATGCCTGTAGGTATTTTCACCTAACTTATATCTTTCGGCAGTCCGGGTGTCGGTTTTGTACAGTTCCCCTTTTATAAAATATGAATAGAACTCAGCGGCTTTTTCTGCCGATTCAGGATTCACGCCTCCGATTACCCGGTCGCTTTGTTCCAGCACAAACAGGATATTGCCCGGCATTATCCTTTCAGTACAGTAAGCGATATAAATTTGATCTTTCAGTTCAGGGCGTTTTTTGTAAATTAACGCGGCGATTCTTTCGGTGGTTTTAACCGGTGAAGTTGATTTTATGATCAATAAGTTTCCCGGCCGCAGAAAGGGAAGCGCCATGCACATAGCGAATTCCACCGAAGAGATACCGGTGCGGCGGGTTGTTTTAAACGGAACGGCGATAAAAAAAACATCAGCCGGTTCAGGCGTCACCGACGCTTTCAAATTGCCGCTGTCAACAGCTTCTCGTATCATTTTTTCCAGGTCGGGGTCAGGAATATATATCTTCCCAAGATTGAAGGCATTGACCAGTTCATGATTTACATCAACGCAGATAACTTGAAATCCCTTGCTTGCAAGGACTGCCGCGGTTGGAAGCCCTATGTGGCCTAATCCGATAAAGACTGCTTTCATTTCAATTATTAACTGCTATTTTTGAGCAAAACGAGACCAAACCGCTCAAAGAGTGGTTTTTTCTTCTATAAAGATTACCCTGCCGCCGCCGAAACAAACTGGCTTGGTTTCACCGCGCTGGCTGCAGCGGCCAGCCGGTGTATGTATCAAAAATCTGCTTCTTTGCAGATTCTCTGTGTTCAAATGCATGAAAGAACATGATTTCATTGCAAAAGTTATCCTTAAGTTTATAAAATACCTAACTAATTGTCAATATATTTGTTAAAAAACCACAATTCTTTACAATCTGTTATTGGTATTATAACTATTAAATAAGTAAAGTAATGAAAATATAACTATTAGAGTGGTAAATGACCGATCTGAGAAAACTGCTGTCTTTTAATATGAAATTGCATCGTAAAAGGCTGGGTCTCTCGCAGGCAAAATTGGCGGAATTGATAGATGTATCCGACAATCACATAGCACTAATAGAAACCAGCAGGCGTTTTCCTTCAATAACTATGCTTGAACAACTGGCTGCCGCCATGAATATCGATGTTCTTGAGCTTTTTTCTATAAAAACTATTGAATTATCCAAAAAAAAAGAATTAAAAAACGAGATTTTGGCGGATATTGACCAAATTTTGAGTTTGAGACTTCTTGATGAAAAATAAATCCTGGTATGGCTTAAAGCGGGTAATCACAAAATTCAATTGCGTCCTCACGCGGACGCAATTCCTCACTCCCCCTCAAAAAACCGCCGAATAACCTGCGGCGAGAACCCTTCGCTGTTCAGCAAATACTTCAGCGAGCGCGCGGTTTCTTCCCTCTTGCCTTTCCGCATTTTTTTATGAACAAAGCGTTTAAGCAGGGACAGTTCTGCCTCTTCGTCAAAGACAGTTTTGAGGGCGGCTTCGGCGTCTTTGCGGTCAACGCCGCGGGCGCAGAGGGCGGCAAGAAGCCGCTGGGGGGTACGGGTCAGCCTTAATCGGGATTCAAGCCACAGTTGGGCAAAGCGGCTGTCGTTGAGAAGGTTTTTATCGGAAAGTTCGGAAATTACCGTATTGATGCAGAGCGCATCATAGCCCCGCTTTTCCAGCTTGCGGGCGAGGCCATGAGTGCATTGTTCTGCTCTGGCGATTAGCCGCAGGGCGGTATTCTTCGCCCGCAGATATGCTGTTGTAGTGCTTTCGCTTTCTTCCAAATTAGCGTTTGGAGAACTGGAAGCGCCGCCTTGCGCCGGGCTGTCCGTACTTTTTCCGCTCGACCATGCGCGGGTCGCGGGTAAGGTAGCCGTTGCTTCGTAAGCTGGCGTAATTGGTATGATCCACCTGACAAAGCGCCCGTGCAAGCCCATGACGGCAAGCGCCGGCTTGTCCGTTGGAACCTCCGCCGTATACATTGATCAATACGTCATACTTGTTTTCGTTGGCGGTAACCATCAGCGGCTGGCGTACCATGTTCACATGTTCTCCCATGGGAAAATAAACGGGCAAATCCTTGCCGTTAATTGTGATTTTTCCGCTTCCGTCACGGACATAAACCCGCGCTACCGATGTTTTTCTTCTTCCGGTACCTATTCCAAGATTCTTAATCATTTTTACCCCTTATGCCTCAATGGGCAGCGGTTTTTGGCTGCCATGCGGATGATTCGTCCCGGCATAGATTTTGGCGTTTTTTGCCAATTTTCTGCCAAGCGGCCCCTTGGGGAGCATCCCTTTGATGGCGTTTTCCAGCGGCATTGTAGGATGCCGTTCCAATAGTTCTTCATAATTCTGGGATTTTAGTCCGCCGGGATAGCCCGAATGACGATAATACATCTTCTGCTGGGCTTTTCTGCCGGTTACTACGATTTTATCCGCATTAATTACAACAACAAAATCCCCAACTTCCTGATGGGGAACAAAAATCGCCTTGTTTTTGCCCCGAACGATGGACGCAACCTTGGCCGCCACCCTGCCCAAGACCTTCCCCTCGGCGTCAATGATATACCATTTACGATCCACCGAGGCTGGTTTTACAAATACTGTCTTCATATAAACAACCTTTCTATCACCTTTTCAAAAAAACTTATTAGTAACGGGACTTTCAGACTACAAAAAAACTGAAATTGTGTCAAGTGGGATAAATTCAAAAATTTTTGAAAAAAGCCCGTTTCGGTAAAGCGCGGCGCACGCCTGAGCCGTATATAGTTTATATCTTTTTTGGAGGTTGATATGAAGAATTTTAGATGGGCAGGTTTGTCCCTGCTTTTGGTTGTTTTTCTTGTTTTGGCGGGCTGTACAGTTTCGGAATCAAAGACAAAAAATACGGCGGCAGACCCCGGAACTCTTACCATGATGACATGGAATGTCCAAAACCTGTTTGACGGATTGGACAATGGTTTTGAATATGACGAATTTTTGACTTCGGCAGGGTGGTCTACGGAAAAGTACAAGGGCAGGGTTAATACCGTTTCTGCGGCAATTGGCGGTATAAAACCGCTGCCGGACATAATTATGTTCCAGGAAATTGAGTCCCTTGCAATACTTCAAGATATAGCCGCAGGCATATCAGATATAGCCGCAGCCGTATCGGGCGGCTATGAATGGAGCCACTTTGCGAAAAATCCCGGCGCGGCTTTGGGAGTAGGTATCTTAAGCCGTTTTCCGATTGTTGAGCCAAAGGCTCACTCTATAACAATAGGCAGCGAAACAACACCGCGTCCGGTACTGGAAACACGGATTCAGGCGGAAAATGATTTTGTTGTTTTTACCTGCCACTGGAAGTCAAAACTTGGAGGTGATGATAACACCGAAAGTACCCGCAAGGCTTCCGCAAGGGTTATCCTGCGCCGGATTCGGGAGTTGTGGGAAAAAGAGCCGGAGCTTGGTGTAATAGTCGCAGGCGATTTGAACGAAAATCACAATGAATTTTACAGACGGAACACGGAAATGATCTGCGCTCTGATGCCCGACGATCCTTATTGTGCACACATTTGTGCACAAATGTGCGCGGAACTGGCAGGCGGTATGCAAAAGGACTTTATCGTTCTTGGCAAAAACAAGCCGCCGGAAGCTGTCCACTTTCCGCAGGAGACAGTCGTTCTTTTTTCGGCATGGATGTGTGATGTTGAAAATGGTTCTTACTATTATAAGAATGATTGGGAAACTATCGATCACTTTTTGGTTTCGGGACAGTTTTTTACCAACACGGGCTGGAGTTTCGAAAAAGCTGTACCTGCGGATTTTTCACCTTTTGCCAACGCTTACGGAGTCCCTGTTCCTTATAACACACGGACAGGCGCCGGCCTTAGTGATCATCTGCCGTTATTAATGACATTGAAGATGAAGACAGATTAATATCAATCTAACTACTAGCCTCTATTGCAAAGGTGCCAGAGTATCAAAAAGGTCAAGTATGGCGCTGTTGCGAAAGAGCGAGGCATATTTTCTCGCGCTCACGCCCAGGCTGTCGGGGATATCCGGATCCGCTCCGGCCTTGAGGAGGAGTTCAACCATCTTTTCGTCACTGGAGCCGGCCGCTACAACCAGAGCTGTTTGTCCGTCCTTGCTTTTTATGTTTAAATCGGCACCGGCTTTGATCAGATCTTCTACCATGCTGTATTGTTTTCTCATAACGCTCTCAATTAGTGCGGAAGTTCCTCTGTCGTCCGCCTGCAGGTTCAGTTGGGCGCCGGATTGAATAAGAAGTTCGAAAATTGCCATGTTTCCTTTTCTGGCGCAAAGGTTGAGCAGAGGAACTCCTGCTTTGTCCCTTGTATCCGGCGAAAAACCAGCCTCAAGGAAGAGGGTCAACTCCTGAACACTGCCTTTGGCGGCGCAGTTCGCCAGCGCTTCGCCGGTAACGGGAATACCCATCTGCAGAAGGGCTTCCCTGGCCTTGACAATTTTCCTTGCCGCTTCCCATTTAACAGATGCTTCCCTTTCGGCGTCAATGTAATCCTGCAGAGAGCTTTCGCTTTTTAACGCTCTAAAAAAAGAGGTGAATTCCACAGGGATACACTCTATGGCTTTTTCACCGTAGAACAGAACAGGCAGTCTTGATCCATAAGCAAATCCCGCCAGAAAATCCACCCAGCGCTCAACAATGGGCGTAATGATGAATACATGGCTGGGAGCTGCAGACGGGGCGCTGTTTTCCTCTTCCGAATCTGCCGGCGCGAAAAAAGAAGCAAACTGTTTTTTTATGTCCCCGTACTCCGTTGTCCTAAGGGAAAGGGGTTCGGCGGAGATATCCTTTTTTTCAAGAAAAAGAGTGAACCATTCGGCAGCTTCAGTTTCCTCTTCTGTATATATAAATATAATTTTCATGCTTTAAGTTTACGGATAATAACCCCTACTCTCTATTACCTAATCCCCAAAGTTTATTTCTTCACAACTGCGGCTTTTGCGTCCAGCGAGTTTAAAATTACCTGCAGACGATCTTTCTCGATTAGATCGATCAGGCGCGCTTCTGTGTATCTTCTGGCTTCGTCTGTAAAACTGCCTACCGTGATGCAGATGCCTTTGCCGGCTTTAACCTCTTTCAGGTGTGAATGGAAATCCCTTACAATCAGCTCGCCTATTGATCCTTGAGTTCTGATAAAACGGAACATGATAAGGTCCGACCATTTGACGGTATCAACTTCCGCAAAAATATCCGCCCACTCGTTTTTATTTACGGTGATATTTGATATTTTAACTTTTGCCCTTGGGAAATATGTCATTACTATTTTTCGGCAAAGGGCGACGAAGTCTGCCGAAGAGCCCATCAGGAAAATCTGTAAATTGCGGTTGGCGTTTAACTCCAGATATTTTCCCAAAAGCAAACTTACGTCTTTATAGCTGCTGTTTTCGGCTTGTATTTGTTTAAGGATCGGTATTGCTTTTCCGATTTCATTTAACTTTAGATATGTAGTTGCTAGTTTGTATCGAAGATCAACCAAAATGTCGGCTTTGATGTTCTGATGTTTTAAACCGATTTCAAAATCCTGAATTGCGGTTTCATACTGCCTTGTTTCCAGATGAATGGTTCCCGCAATAAGACAGGAATTGGGTCCCATGACCGGGTCTGCCCTCAGATGATTAAAAATACGGATTGCCTGCTCAACCTGATTTGCTTCGTGATAACATTCCGCCAGCGTATAAAGGGATTCTTTGTCATCCGGAGCAATGTCTATTGCCTTGCGGATAAAGGTCATCGCTTCCTTGGGTTTTTTCAGCCTGAAAAGAGAATGTCCCAAAGTGCGCAAGACTGCCGGATTATCCGGGTCCTGAGTTCGGGCGCGCTGCAGAAGCTGAATGGCTTTTTCATAATTTTTCCGCTCAAATTCCAAAGCGCCCAACTCGTAATTTACTTCAAAATTATCCTGCCTGAAGGTTCTCGCCATTGAAAAACCTTTAAAAGCCTGTTCCAGCATATTGAGTTTACGCGCCGATATTCCGTATCGCAGGTATGCCTGAAATGTATTAATCTTCCGCTGATCGGTTACTGTCATATGGTCAATGAGGTTCTCAAAGGTTTTCATGGACTTGTCCCAGTTTTCTTCATCAAAATACACATTTCCAAGGTTGTACAACGCTTCCGGATCATTCGGGTTCTGGGCAAGGCGTTTATTTGCCTCTTTTATAATGGCCTCGCTGCCCTTGGATCTCTTGCCGAGACCTAAGCCCTGTGAACGGCTCATGACAAGGATAAGGATACTTGCAACTAATATAAGGGCAATTACTCCAATAATAAAAGGAATTATACTCATTACTATTTATTATCGGTTATTTTACTGGTTTTTTTTACATAAATTGCCGACAATTATAATAAGAAGAATGAATACTTGACAAAGGCAAATTCCGTGCTTAAAGTTAAAATAGGCTGTTTATTTTGAAGAAGGAGCTGATTTAATGGCATCAACTATAGGAATTAAGATCGCCAATGGGGAGTTTTACCCCATCATGGAAGAGAATTCTACAATCAAAAAGAGGCTTGTTCTTACTACTGTTCACGATAATCAGTCTGGCGCACAGATTGACCTTTACAGAAGCGCTGCGTCCGTTATGACAGACGCCCAGTATATAGGCAGTCTTGTTGTTGAAAAAATTAGACCACAGTCGAAAGGAGACCCGTCTATTGAGATGGTGATCTCCTCCGACAGTAACGGCGATATTGTTGCTGATGCTGTCGATTTGGATTTCGGCGCGGACGGGGAACACCATGTCCTGACCGTTTCCTTAAAATCCCTTGACGAAACTTCCCGCGACATGGAATTGCCGGATTTTGAACTTGAGTCCAATGAAGAAACGCCCATAGGTCTGTATAAACATTCAGAGAAGATAAGGCAGGAGAAAAAGCGCTCGTCCAAAATGTGGATTTTTGTCCTGATTGGCCTGATTATTATTTTGGGGCTTGCCGCAGTTTGGCTGTTTTTATTTGGCGGTCTTGAATATTTCTGTTCTGATAAGAAGCCAACGGTCTCTGAAAGTTCATGGTACGATCCTGAACCTGTTGCCAAAGAGCCGGTAAAAGAACCGGAACCGGTTAAACAGCCGGAGCCTGTTCAGCCAAAAATTGAGCCTACCCCTGTTATTCAGGCGCCGCCCCCTCCTGCCGCTCCTCGCCAGCAAACGCAATCCTCGCGCAAGCGTCCGCCCGCTCCTGTTGCGTCATACAATGTTCCGTCAACGATTCCAAAAGACGGAGTGGATTACAGGATCAGGTGGGGCGATACATTATGGGATATTTCCGAAGCGTTTTACCGTGATCCGTGGCTTTATCCAAGGATCGCCAGGCATAACAATATCCGCAACCCTGATTATATTATTTCCGGCAGAACGATTCGTATTCCGCCAAAAAATTAACAAGTTGCCAACTCCGACAAAGGTGTTAGCTTGAATTTTATGAGTACATGCAAGCCCTTGAGAATTTATTTTCTTAGGGGTTTTTTATTGGTTATTCTCTTTTTGTTTTTATGCACAAACTCCTGCGCGGGTCCGCAAATTCAAAATGATTTTTACCGCGGCTTGTCAGGTACTAATCCTGTCCCTTCTTTTGAAAAGGCGTTAGCTGATCCAAATCCGTATATCAGAAGCGCGGCGGCCGGAGAGCTTGCCAGGATGATGTATCAGGGGACTGCTCTCTCCGGAAAGACTGTGGAACGTGTCCGCCGCGAATCTACAGGCGCATGGGCGGAGGCTTTTGATGTTGTCGATAAAATTCCGGATAAAGAGAATGCTCTTGCCTTCTTGTTGAATTTTGAACAGGATGCGGCAATTCCCATTGAAGCGGGTCTTTATGTCTTGCGCGAATTTGAAAAACAGAGTTCAGGTTTTAGTGAAACCGAGTTAGCCGCCATTGACGGGCATTTTGCCGTTTTGCGTTTACGTTACAATGAGGCGCTTGCGTTTTTCAGAAAGTTTATGGAAGACGAAAGCTGGCCGGAACAGCTCCCTCAGATGTTCTTGAAATACCCAAGCCTGATTAATGATTTGGGAAGGGCTTTTCAATATACAAGTTCGGGTAACGAGGGGCTGAATCTTTTTTTACAATGGTCTGCGAAATTGGAAAAAACATCCAACGAAGATGATCTGCGGTACAGGCTGTTATTTTTTTCTGCGCGGATTGCACGGCGCAGGGGACTGAATGGACAGGCGCTCTCCCTATTTGAACAGGTGCGGCCTCTTGCGCCTGCCGGTGAACAGCTGGATGCGTGTATCTGGTATATTTTGGATTTATCCGCAGGCGGGTCCGGCGATGTTTTTATAAAGCGGCTGGAACAGCTTGTTCCGCATTGGCACAAAGACATTTACTTTGACGATATTCTGGAAAAATTTTTACAGGCACGGGTTGAAAAAAAAGACTGGGAAAAAATTATCCGCACATTTGACGTGATTAAAACCAGCGGCGCTGTTTCAACCTCCGGATACGCGTGGGTTATAGCGCGCATTATTGAAGAGGGGTATCTTTCTGACAGTGAAACGCGGCTTGCGGCGGCAGTGACAAGGGAGACATCTGCCGCCCCCGCGGTTTTTTTCCGCAAAGCTTACGATGCCGGGAACAGCGTTGATTCATCGGCGTTTTATTACCGTTCGCTAAGCGCGTCCGCACTTGATCTGCCGTTTTTGGAATTGCCGGCGGCAGTTCCGCAAACCGGCGGCGGTGCCAAACAATCTCCCGCGCTTCAATTCCTTCTTGGTTTTTTCAGTAACAACGCGGCGTCTCATTCGCTCAAGTTTATAAAAGCGCTGGAAAAAGATTTGTCCGCCGGCGAATTACGCGCCATTGCGCAGGCGTTCGCGAAAGACGGAATGTACGCCCAGTCTATCCGGCAGGTTTCCGGTTATGTAAACAGGGACGGCTATACATTTAACAGGGACGATCTGGAACTGCTTTTCCCGCGCCCCTACAAAGAACTGACAGAAAAATACGCCGGCGAACACGGTATTGCTCCGGCGATAATGTTCGGCCTTATCCGCACGGAGAGCGCGTTTGAAAACAAAATTGTTTCACGCGCCGGAGCGGTCGGGCTTACACAGATTATGCCGGAGACAGCGAAGGATATGGCAGGCCGTATCCGGCGCGCGGGAGGCCCGGACTTTATCGACGAAAATAAAAACATCGATCTTAGCGATCCGGAGTTGAATATTCACATTGGCTCATTTTATTTAAATTACCTTATGGGGCGCTTTGATGATATGCTGATTTCTCTTATGGCGTATAACAGCGGAATGAACCGCGTACGCCGCTTACACTCTGCCAATAAAATGCCTTCCGATCTTTTCATGGAAACCATCTCAATCTACGAGACCAGAGATTACGGCAGAAAAGTTATGTCCGCAGGCGCGGTTTACGAGGAATTATATTACCGCTAATTTTTTACAAGCGCTTTTTCCAACTGCGATCTTGGGTCGCCTTTTTTTGTTATTGTTTTTGCGGCGGCGATAAAAGCGGGAAGGTTTTTTCCCGAGCGTTCATATAAATCGGGATAATAATTATCTTCTGCGTGGTAAAGCCGGTAAAGTTCAAGGTAGGCGTTATTAACCGGTATGGATGAAAAGCCGCGGTATCCGTCGCTTGAAAAGCGGGTTTCGTATTCCGCGTCGAAACGCTCTTTCGCGGTGGAAATAATTTCTTCCTTTTCTTTTAATTTTGTTTCCCTGTCAGCTTCGCTTGAATACAGAACGTCCAGTTCCGCGATTAGCTCCTGAATAAAAGCGACATAATTTTTATACTCGCTGTCAGACGAAAACGACTGCCGGTATTCTTCGGAATCCGCCCCGTACCGCGATTCAACATAAAGCCTTGCGCCTTCGCTTCCGACAAATTCAGCCAGCTCTTCATTAAATTTCACCTGACCTTTTATAAAAACCGTTGCGTGTACCAACTCGTGAATGATAAGGTCTGCAAGCCGTCCCACGGAATAATCGCTCATATATGAATAAAGCGGGTCTTTAAACCAGCCCAGTGTGCTGAACGCGTCGACTCTGCGCACCCAGACATCAAGGTCTTTTTTCTCAAGTTTTGCCCGCTCCTTTCGCGCATCTTCAATATTGAAAAACCCCTTGTATGGCATTGCGCCCACTATAGGGAAGCGCCACTCATGACGGTGGAACGAATCTTTTGCAGAAGCGGAAACAACCGCCGCAAGATAGTCGCGGTCAAGTTCAACATAGCGGGTGTAATTCTTGCTCATCGCAAGGCCGAGGTCTTCCATCGCAAAACTGCGGATGTCATTTACAAGATTTACAAATTCTTCATCGGCGGTCTTTTCCAAAGGGACAGCGCGGTTCAAATAACCAAGCAATGTTACGCCCTGCCTGATGGTGTAACAGCCGGAAAGCAAAGCGCTGGCGGCAAGGAGAAAGATTGATGCTATTCGCGAATTGGTCATATATGCGGATTATATTATATGAAGAAATGTGGAAAGAATAGCCTTCTTATTACCTTTCCAGTTAGTCTATTTTAATGAATTTCGCTCACTTGACCCTTATCTGTCTTTTCTATATTATAAAAACCATACACACAAATCTCAGGAGGAGTCATGACAATTTTTGATATGCTGGAGCAAAGCGGAGTTCTTACCCTGCTTGGCATGGGAGTCGTATTCAGTTTTCTGATAATATTGGTTATCGCTATCACTTTAACGGGAAAAATAATCGGAAAATTTGAAAAAAATGAGGGAACTGCCGCCGGCGTTTCTCAGAAATCAGGGGATGGGGCTGTTCAGGCCGCTATCGGCGCCGCTGTTAATGAATACAGAAAAACAAATTAAGGAAGGAAAAAAATGGCAAAAGTAAAACTTACAGATTTAGTGCTGCGCGACGCGCATCAATCATTGTTCGCTACCCGCATGGTTACTGCGGATATGCTGCCGATTTGCGACAAGCTCGATAAAGCGGGCTTTTTCGCGCTGGAAGCCTGGGGAGGGGCAACATTTGACTCCTGCATAAGATTCTTAAACGAAGACCCGTGGGAGAGGCTCAAAAAACTGAAAAAAGCCCTGCCCAATACAAAAATTATGATGCTGTTGCGCGGGCAGAATTTGCTTGGTTACCGCCACTATGCCGACGATGTTGTCGCGAAATTTGTTGAGTACGCGGCGAAAGACGGCGTTGATATTTTCCGTATTTTCGACGCGGTAAATGATCCGCGCAATTTTAAAGCGGCGACAGAAGCGGCGAAAAAAACCGGCAAGCACATTCAGGCGACAATTTCTTACGCTGTAACGCCTTTCCACACAATACAAAAGTACGCCGAATTTGCCAAAGAGCTTGTGGACATCGGCGCGGATTCAATCTGTATTAAAGACATGGCCGGCCTTCTTAAACCTTACGAAGGATACGAACTTGTAAAGGCGATCAAAAAAGTGACTGATCTGCCGATCGAAATCCATACTCACGCGACAACCGGTATGTCGGTAGCGACTCTTACCAAGTGCGCCGAGGCCGGAGCGGAAATCCTTGACACTACAATTTCTTCGATGTCGATGGGTACAAGCCACAGCCCCACGGAAACAATGGTAGAAATTTTCAAAGGCACCGAATACGACACGGGTCTTGATACCAACCTGTTACTTGAAATTGCCGCCTACTTCCGCGAAGTACGCAAAAATTATAAAAAATTCGAGTCGAGTTTCCTTGGTGCGGATACCCGTATTCTGGCAAGTCAGGTTCCCGGCGGAATGTTGAGTAACCTTGAAAGCCAGCTTAAAGAACAGGGCGCTTCCGACAAGATCGATGATGTATTGAAAGAGATCGCCGTTGTTCAAAAGGACTCAGGTTATCCGCCGCTTGTAACTCCTACAAGCCAGATTGTCGGAACGCAGGCTGTGTTCAATGTGCTATTTGGCCGTTACAACAAACTTTCCGGCGAATTCCAGGACTTGGTCGCCGGCAAATACGGCGCCTGCCCTGCCCCCAAAAATCCCGATGTTGTAAAAAAAGCGCTTGACGCTCTTAAAATGGAAAAGGAAATTACCCACCGCCCGGCGGATGATATTCCCGCCGAATATTCCAAACTTGAAGATGAAACAAAAAAACTTTTGGGCACAAGCACTGTCACAACCGAAGATGTACTCACCTACGCGATGTTCCCGAAGGTTGCCCCGGACTTCTTCAAAAAACGCGCCGACGGCCCTGTGGTTTTCAAACCGGAAGCCTCTGCTCCGGCCGCCGCGCCAGCCGCGCCGGGACAAGCCGCACGTTACTCTGTAAATGTTAATGGCGCGAATTACGATGTAGTTGTCGCTCCGGCCGGAACGGTAGCCGCTGTTCCCGCCGCTTCGTCTGCTCCGGCGGCCGCAAGCGCGGCTCCGTCTGGCGGCGCAACTGGTGGAACTACGATTCCCGCTCCTGTCGCCGGCACAGTTCTTCGCTACGTTGCAACCGAAGGCGCGCAGGTAAAATCCGGCGACACAATAATAATTATTGAGTCCATGAAAATGGAATTGGAAATTAAAGCGACCGCCGCGGGCCCCGTTCACTTCCTTGTTCCGACAGGAACACAGGTCGCGGCGCAGCAGGCTATCGCGCAAATCGGCGGCGGCGCGGCTCCCGCTCCTGCACCGGTTGCGGCGTCTGCGCCCACACCGGCTCCGGCGGCTGCGGCTCCTTCGGGCGGTGGCGTAACCATCCCAGCGCCTGTTGCCGGAACTGTTCTGCGTCACGCGGTGAGCGAAGGCGCGACTGTTGCGTCCGGCGATAATGTCGTCATAATTGAGTCCATGAAAATGGAACTGGAAATTAAGGCAACCGCCGCGGGGAAGGTTCATTTCCTTGTTCCGACAGGAACACAGGTTGCCTCACAACAGCCCATTGCCGAGATTATATAGAAGGAAAGAAAGATGTTAAACCAGAAAAAAGACCCAGTATTTATTACAAAAATATGCCTTCTTATACTTATAGGCGCATTCGCTGTTTCATTTGTCAGTACCGCTTTTAGTCCAAGAGTACAAGCGCAAGCAACACCTACAACGGAAGACCTGCCGTCATTCAGAAATCTTGACGGCATTATTCCCCACAGTGAAAATTTGCCAAAAGTTTCGATTGGAAGCTTTCTGAAAAACATTGCCGAAACTACAGGCATCTATGCGTTTATTACCGACGTAATTTCCGGAGAGACACCGGCAGGATTACCTATAACCGTATTCGGCTGGATGGAACTTCTGATGGTAGCGGTAGGTTTTCTTATCGTGTACCTTGGAGCGGCAAAAGGTTTTGAGCCGTTGCTGTTAATTCCAATCGGCTTCGGAACAATCTTCGTGAACATTCCGTTCGCCGGCATGGGAGACGCGCCGCACGGATTTCTTAACATTATTTATGAAAGCGGAGTGGGCAACGAATTTTTCCCGCTGATTATTTTTATCGGTATAGGAGCTATGACTGACTTTGGTCCGCTAATCGCGAATCCAAAGACAGCGCTTTTGGGCGCCGCGGCGCAGTTCGGCGTTTTTGGAACTCTTTTCTTTATCAGCGTAGCAAACTTCCTGCCCGGCGTCGCTTTCAATTTAAAGGAAGCCTGCGCGACTGCCATCATCGGCGGCGCGGACGGCCCCACCACGATTTACATCGCCGCAAAACTTGCGCCGCACCTTTTGGCGACTGTCGCTGTAGCGGCTTATTCCTACATGGCGCTTGTCCCGATAATCCAGCCGCCTGTCATGAGGCTGCTCACCACAAAAGAAGAGCGGCTGATCAAAATGCGCCAGTTAAGACCGGTTTCACAAAAAGAAAAATTCATTTTCCCAATTGTGGTTTTTGGTCTGGCGCTGTTACTGATTCCCGCCGCCGCTCCGTTAATCGGCTGTCTTATGTTCGGCAACTTCCTGCGTGAGTGCAAAGTGGTAGACAGGCTTTCCGATACTTCGCAGAACGCTTTGATGAATGTAGTGTCAATGTTCCTTTCACTTGGAGTAGGAAGCCAGATGACACCGGAAAAATTCCTTAACCCCTCATCACTCATTATTGTAGTAATGGGGCTTATCGCTTTTATAATCGCGACTGCCACGGGCGTCATTGTCGCAAAGATTATGAACCTCTTTCTTAAAGAGAAAATCAATCCCCTCATCGGCTCCGCCGGTGT
>JAIRUC010000199.1 GCA_031254615.1 Treponema sp.
CGATGCCGATGTTGACGGTTCGCACATCCGCACATTGCTTTTAACGTTCTTCTACCGTTATATGACGCCGCTTATTGAACAGGGGCATGTTTACCTTGCCATGCCGCCGCTTTACAAGGTCAGCTATGACAGAAAATCTTTTTACGCCTACGACGACGCTGAAAAAGACCGTCTTCTTTCCGAGTCCGGCAAAGATGTTGAAAAGGTTTCCGTTCAGCGTTACAAGGGTCTTGGTGAAATGAACCCCGACCAGTTATGCGACACTACGATGGATCCTTACAAACGCAACATTATTCAGGTGCATTTGGACGACACTGTCGAAGCGGAGCGCATCTTTACAACATTGATGGGCGAAGTTGTTCAGCCCCGCCGCGAGTTTATCGAAGATAACGCGCTGTTGGTCAGTAATTTGGACGTGTAGGGAGTAACGTATTTACTTCTCCAATAAGTACAAATATTCCTTTACATGAATTTCGCGGTTGTTTAAATTTCTACTGCCTCTGAAAGTGTTGTACTTTGTTTCCAGAACTTGAAGTTTGCCGGCTTTTTCCAGCATTTCTTTCATCTGTTCAACTGTAATAATACCTTCCGAGTTAAATGAAATCAAAACATATTTTGCTTTTATTTCTTCTACAAGCTCTGTAAGTGACTGCAGGGCTTTGTGATTTTTGTTGTAATTGGAGCGATTCCAGTTTTCGGGGATGCCTGATACTTTGCTTGTGTTTTTGGGATATTGATAATCCAGTATCAAATTCAGCATAAAATAGTTAGAGCCGTAAGGGTGTTGATTATAGGGCGGGTCTAAATACGCGATGTCAACTTCCGGCAGATTTTTTATGATTTTATTTGAGTCGCCGCGGGTGATAATTGTTTCGCAGTTAAAATTACTGAATACGGGAAACGGCAGATTTATGCCGCCTGTAATTCTGAACAGAGCGTCTTTATTCTGCCCGCCAAATTGCCCGATGCCGGTTTCCTTGTTTTTGTAAAATCCTTTAAAAACACCTGAAGTATTGGCGTGGATTGACGCTTCCGATAACAACGGCGCCAAAAAATATTTTTGTTCTTTTTGCGGGATATTTTGAATTAATTGTCTTGCGGTATCAATATACATTGCGTTTCTTGACGTAAAAAAAACCCTTTCATCCTGCGTTATTTTTTCGTCATTTTTTGGCGCGTATAACTCAGATATTATCCCTTTTTTCAGGGGTTTTTCCAGCTCTTGGATAATTTCAAAAAAATATTCACGTAACGCGGATGTGTTTAGTTCATCTTCGTTTGATAAATAACATTCGTTAATTATAATTGAATATTTTTCTAAATCATTTACGATGAGAAAATCTGAAAATTGCTTAAAATATCTGGCGACAATTCCGGAACCGCTGAAAACGTCAAACATTTTCAATTTGTCTTTTTGCAGACGCTTTTGTACTTCTTTTATTCCGTTTCCGATAAAATCCAGCAGAGCTCGTTTATTGCCAATATAAGTGATAAGCTGCTTGGTGAGAAAATCAGTATTTTCAGTTTTTTTTCCGGAAGTGAAATTATCTGCTTCGGTATCAATGGAAAGCAGGTGATCACTCATAATTAATTCATATTACTCTATTGTTCTAATGTAACTTTCCGCAAGGCCGGAAACTTCGTCAAATTCGCTGTGCAGCAAATGATCGGCGATGGAGTTCATCAGCTCTCTGGTTTTATGAGACCATGTTTTTTCTTTTAACTCGTTAAGGTTGTTTTTTACCGACTTTTTGTCGAACGCGTCACAAGCGCTCTTAATGGCGATTAACTTTTCGCGTAAAAAGGCAAGGGCTTCCTGTGTGTCCTCAATGTCCGCGTCTTCTTCGTCTTTAGGTTTGATTTTTTCGACAACGGTATAAAGCCCTTCCAAAAAGTTTTTCGTTTCCGACAGCATCAGGTTAATGTCTTTTTCCCTGCCTGCCTGCTCCAGCCTTAACGCGGTAGCCGAAAGTTCTGTTTCGCCGATATTGGCAAGGGCGCTTTTCATTGCGTGAACATTGATAATGTACAACTGTATGTCGCTTTCGGATTTAAGATTCTTCTGCAAAACACCGTCCAGCACTGTGATGGCTTTTTCGGCGTCCCGTGAGAAGATAACCGCAAGTTGCGGATCAACCTGTTGAGTTTCGCGGTTTACTGCCTGTTTTTTATCAAATTCGGCTTTTTCCTTCTGCGCGGCTTCAAGCACTTCCGGCGGCTGTTTGTTGCGAACAAGTTTGTTTAACGTAACATTTAACTGGCGAATATCAATTGGTTTGGAAATAAAATCATCAAAGCCGTTTTTCAAAAACACTTCCGCCTGTCCTGCAAGGGCGTTAGCTGTCAATGCGACTATAGGCTGCTTATATCCTATTTCACGGAGAATCCTTGTTGCTTCAATTCCGTCTAGTTTGGGCATCATATGATCCATAAAAATAATGTCATAAACGCTCCCGCTTTTTACCTTTTCAATAACTTCAAATCCGCTTGATGCAAGATCAATCTTCAGGCCGTACGGAGCCATAAGCCCCTTTGCTACGTATAAATTTGTTTCAACATCATCAACAATTATGACGCTGCCGTAAGGCATAAATTCATGCTTAACCTGCGCTTTTTTTAACTGTATAAAATTGCCAAGCTTAAACCGTTTAAGGTTTTCCGACATTTCCTTGCCGATTAATTCGCTTACGCCGATACCGGGCGTCTTTTGCGGCAGGCGTACAGTTACGGTTGTTCCTTTTCCAATTGCGCTTTTTATATTAATTTGCCCGCTCATCAGCTCAACTAAATTTCGCGTAATGGTCATTCCGAGACCTGCGCCTTCGGTTGTACGGTTGGCTTCCATGTTAAAATGTGTATATTCATTGAACAGGTTTTCTACCTGTTTCGGCGTCATACCCTGTCCCGTATCAGTTATCTGAAAGATAAGGGTTACAAGGACAATTCCGCCGCGCGTTACACATTCGGCGCCGGCAGTAAGCGTAACTTTTCCCTGTTCGGTATATTTAAAAGCATTGGAAAGCAGGTTATTCAATATTTGTTTAATACGAAGTTCATCGCCAACCAGTACAGCCGGAGTATTTTCGTCTATTTCGATTGAAAAATCGACAGGACTGCCTTCATAAAGAATTTGATTTAATTGAACAACATCGTTAATCAGGCTTGTAACTTCATATTTAATCGGTATCAGTTCAAAATTACCGGATTCGATTTTTGAAAGGTCCAGTATGTCGTTGATTATATTCAGAAGCAAGTTGCCCGAATTGTTGATTTTAATAAACGCTTCACTTGTTGAGGGCGGATGTGTGGTATTTTGCATTTGAATTTCGGTCATGCCAAGAATGGCGTTTAACGGCGTACGGATTTCATGGCTCATTGTCGCAAGGAAATTGCTGTTTTGCCGGGTTTTTTTGTCCGAATCTATTTTTGCCTTGTTAATATGGTACAGCATAGTACACAGCAAAACTGACAATAAAATTCCTCCTATCGAGAGAAATACCGTTATTCTTGTAATATTTGCGTAATATTCTCTTAAGGGAATTATAATACCCAGACGCCATCCCTGTTTTATTCTTTTAAAAAAAGCGACAGAATTTTCGTACATATAATTTTTCATTCTGTATTCATAAATATTAAATTTTTGCTCCAAATCGGGCAGCAGGTCTGTTAATCCGCTTTCGATATGAAATGAAGGATGGGCTATTACTTCTAATTTACTGTTGAGCAGCAACCCGTAACTGTTTTCTGTAAAATCAATGTTGACGGCGTCTCTGAAAATTTCATTAAAATCCAAATCAAGACAGATTACACCTAACGGATTGCCGTTATCATCAAAAATACATTGTGAAAACGTAAGCGCGTTGATTAAATTAAAAATACTTGTGTAAGGTCCTGTAACGGTAACTTTGCCTTTAGCTGAAACGGCCGCTTTATACCACTCGGTTTCCTGCGGTATAAAATCTTTCGGCAAAGTCCAATTTCCGCCGACTATATATTTATCGCCCAAAGAATGAAAAAAGCCGTGAGTTCCGATTACACCTGTAAAGTTTTGCCGGTTTTTCATCAGAGAAGCGACGTTAGTTTCCATGTATGCCGAAATTGTGTCTGCATTGCCGCCGCTTAAAAGCAAGTTTCGTATAATTTCAGAATATGTAATAAGAAATGTCTCGGGTTCAAGGAAGGTTGATTGTATTTGGGTTTCTGTAATGGCAAGAGATTTTTCAACTTCGTCAATTAAGTGTTTGTGTTCAATCTTGCTGAAGAAAAAGAAACTGGAAATGCCCATTATTGCGAATGCTATTATTACAATAAATATTTGCGTGTAAATGGAATTTAAAGCTCGATATTTTTCAAAGATAGAACGCAACAAAAACCTCCGTCTGCGCAGTTAATTTAAATAAGCCTTAATTTTTTCAAGCAGTACCGGCGCGGAAAATGGCTTTAAAATTATGTCGACCGCACCCAGACTTATTCCCCGCTTTTCTATGGAATCGTCAACTGTCCCTGTCAGGAAGATAACGGGAATATTTGCCTGTGAAGCGTTGGCTTTTAGCTTTTCCAATGCTTCAAATCCGCCCATTTCGGGCATTTCTATATCCAGTAATATTAAATTTGGAGTTATTTTTTCTAAAAGAGCAAACATCTTTTCGGCGGAAGGCATGGTCATTACATTGTAGTCATCTTCCAGCGCTTCTTCTGCTGTTGCAAGGTTTGTGTCACTATCGTCAACGATAAAAATAGTATTCAAAACGGTTTTTCCTATATATCGTAGGATATTTTTATAGTTTCTTTTTGTCAAGTAATATATTTTTTAGAAAGTGACATAATCTTGATAAATGTCTATAATAAGTTATAATACCTACAAGGAGTCAAAATGAAGATAATTGTTCTGGTAAAACAAGTGCCTGACACCAAAAATATTACAGGAGACGCGATGACGCCGGAGGGGACGGTAAATCGAGCCGCGTTGCCGGCTGTTTTTAATCCCGACGATCTGTTCGCTCTGGAAGCAGCTCTGCAGATTAAGGACGCGAACCCGGGAACGAACGTCAGCGTGATAACGATGGGGCCGCCCGCGGCGTCGGCGGTGCTGAAAGAGTGCCTGTACCGGGGTGCGGATTTTACCGCCCTTGTGTCGGATCGCGGCTTTGCAGGCGCAGATACCCTTGCTACTTCTTACGCGCTAAAGTGCGCGATAGAGAAGGCGGGCGGTTTCGACCTTGTGCTGTGCGGACGCCAGGCCATTGACGGCGATACCGCGCAGGTGGGGCCGCAGACAGCGGAAAAATTGGGGATAAATCAAATTACCTGCGTTTCAAAAATTGAAAAGATCGATTCGGCAAAAAAAGAAATTACCGCAGTACGTTCAATTGAGGGCGGCTGGGAGAAAGTGAAATCGAAAATGCCCGTCCTTCTTACTTTTACCGAAGAAGGCGAATCGCCGCGTCCTGCTTCCGCTATCAAGATTTGCGCCTTCAAACGAGCGGCGCCTGTTGCGGCAGATGCCGCCTCTCCCAGCGATCCGTTCGCGGAGGGAACGCAGAGCGCAAATCCGATGGCGCTTTGGGACATTGCCGCGATTAACGCCGATCCGGTGCAGTGCGGGCTTTCGGGTTCACCGACCAAGGTGAAAAAAATCGATTCTGTGGTACTGACAGCCGCGGATATCAGGTATATTGAGCCAAGCGAGGCGGGCGTCACCGAGTTGATCCACGGCCTTATCGCGGATCACACATTTGGATAAGGGGAAAATATGAGCAATAACAGTGTAATGGTTTACATACAGCAAAAAGAGGGAAAAGCGGCGGAGGTAAGTCTTGAACTTGTCTCGAAAGCGCGTGAACTCGCGGACAAGTTAAAGGTTGAGGTAAGCGCCGCGCTTTTTGGCGA
>JAIRUC010000311.1 GCA_031254615.1 Treponema sp.
GACCCAAGCGGGTATGCCGCCGCCGATATCAACCGGAGGAGCTACTACCACCTCAACTATGTACGGTTTCTCATCTCCATTTACCGCTGTTACTGTAAACGATTTAGTATCTGTGAAAGACAATGTGCCGGACGCAGCAGGTTCTATAGTTCTGCCCGTATGAGTCAGCGAATAACCCATCGCGGTAACATCCGTTCCATTTGGTACGTTAACAGTTATTAAATTATTAGTATTAATAGTTCCTACAGCCGTTACAGGAGAGGTAATTTTAAACGAAGCTATATCGCAACGTTTGGTATCTATGCCGATGGACAACAGATTGATTTCGCTTGTCTTGCCTTCTTCTATGGTAGTAGAATCGGTATTATTGGATAAGGCGATGTTTTCATCCTTTGCGTTATATACCTTTACCGTAACTGTCCAGTCCCCCACAGGAAGGCGCATGGAAATTTTATTACTGGGCGGCTTGAAATCTTGGGGTTCTATTCTGCTGGGACCACTGCATTCAACCCGGTAAATCAGGTTGTCAAGGAAGTATTTATATCTTCCTTCTTCTGCATCATAGGAGATTTTTTCATCGATGGCGCGCGAGGAATTAGAACCCGGAAGATTGATAACCAACGTCCCATATTCGTCATGGTCGAATAAAGCACAGGAAAAAAACAACGCTCCCACGCAGAGGAGCATAAATATCTTTACTTTAAAATTAAGTGTTTTCATTTTCATCTCCTTATTCATTGCCCCACACAATGCCTACATTGATATCAAGACTCCCTTGGGCGTTTTTCGGTCTTGCGCTGCTCTCCACGACAGGTGTGCTGCTCATTCCCGGCAGAGCCGGAAGTGCGCGGGCGGCTTCTGCTTGTGCGTATGGGTTCACTGTCTTGCCGGAGGCGGTGTCTACCTGAGAGCTCTGCCCTTCGCTTACCATAACCGGGCGCGCGTTTTCTCCTGCCGCACGGTAAGAGACGCTTCCTTCGTGTACACGCAGGCTTACGGGGTCAATGTCAAATACCGTTCCGCGCACGGATGCTGTCGAGGACGGGGTTTGAACAGTAACATTGGCTCTGCTTCCGGCGGGCGGTTTTACATCCACACGCACTCTGCCGGCGCGCAGGTCGACATTGAGGGTTTCCGTATTGTCCTGACTTACAAGTTCCTGCAGGCTAAGGCGCGTAAGGGGTCGTACTGTTAAGGTTGAACTTCCTACTGCCAGAACCGCTATGCTTTTAAAGCTGGTTGATATTACTGTTGACTTCTCGATGCGGTCGCCGGCGCTCGCCGGTCTCCAGATTTCGGAGCCGCTGGTTTTCAGCTCCACTGTTCCGGTAATTTCCCGGATTACAGCTTCGGGGTTCTGGGCGAAGGCCATTGCCGCCGCTGTCAAAAAAATCATTACCACGATTGTTCGTTTCATTTTTTTCTCCTTATTAAGGTAGTTCAGAAACTTCAGTTTCTGAACTACTACCTTATAAATTTAGAACGAAAGAGAAAGTCCGGCGCTGACTTTCCATGCCGCGTCGGCATCCGGGGTTATGTTTCCCAAAGAGGGAAGGAATATTCCGCCGCCTAAATTGACGCGGATATCGTCAAGAGGCTGCCACGAAAGGGAAGCCCACGCTTCGCCGCCGTACAGATATTTATCTGAATCACCCGATTCATCTTTTATCGAATTTGTCTGCACAAAATAGCTAAAAGTCGCTTCCGCAAACAGGCTCTGAACTATTCTCGCTTCATAATTCAGTTTGGCGATGCCCAAGCCGGAAAATATCTCCGGGAAAATCTGTCCCTGCGCGTGTGCGGACATCGGGATAAAAGCGGTGATTGTGTCACTATCCATGTAGCCGGAGCTGTACTTCGCGCTGAACTTGAGTGCGTCGTTAATCGGGGTGGGAAGATCAATTCTGAGTACGCCCAGCCCGCCGAATGCAATGCCGAACTCGTCTTCTTTCATAACCTTATATTCCATTGCCTCAAAGAATGCACCGGCAGTGAATCCAACCTTGCTGCCGGTAAATAGTTCTACTTGCAATTCGCCGTATTGGGAATTGAGTTTGTCTTCTTCTCCGTTAAGGTCAAATTGAGCAAGGGCTTCAAAGGAGAAGTTGTTGGCATCTCCGAGCGGCATATCCCATCGCGCAGAGGCAAAAAATCGCCGGGAGGCAAAGTATTCGTCAACGATATTTTCCATATTGCGTGGATCGCCGTAGTTGAGTGTATCGCTTGGGGTCATAAGTATTTTCGCCGTTTCCTTGTAAAGCAGTCCTGTGTAGAAAAGCCCGGCTTTTAATGAGCCGGCGCCCATGTCAGCCTCAAAGCGGGCGCCGTCAAAAAGGCCGGAAGCGGTTACTCCCAAAACATCGGTATAGGAAACACGCCCCGCTTCCAAAGACATATTTTGATTTATGCGGTAACTCAGCGCGAATCGCGACAGTTCCGGCAGTACTACAGGTTTGCCGAGGCCGTCATTATCATCAATACCGTCATCGGATTTAATGTACCTAAGTGAAACAAGGCCGGACAAATACACCGATATTCCGTTGCCCCCATCCCATGAAAACCAAGGGGTTAAGCCCGTGGTGGATGTGATCAATTTGTCTTCAAGTTCAAATTTTTCATCCAGCAAAAAACCGAAGTCGAGGGAGAAGGCAAGGTTTGCGCAAAGCAGAAAAAGGGCGGGTAAAAGCGCAAGTCGTTTCATAGTTCGCCTCCTTTGGCGCTAAGGACATTTCCCAAAATAAGCAAAAACCGTTCGCCGCTTACATTCATGTCCGGATCGGCAGGGCTCTGTATAATGGAGCGCGCCGTCATTGTTCTGAACGCGTAACGCGGACCGGGCATAATCATGTACATCATGCCGCCCTTCATGTCAAACGCTTTCATCAAAAGAAAAGAAAGCCCGCCAAGATTGATGGGAGCGTCCGCCGACGCGTTTTTGGAAAGCCAGCCCTTTTCCACTGCCCACGCAAAAGCGTCCCCGCTGTTAAGTGCGGACGCCTCCTGGGACTCCGACGAAGCGCACACAAACCGCGCCGCCTGCGAACAGGTAACCGTCGGGGTTTCCAGAATTTTTTCCAGCTCTGCCGCCGTTTGTGCCGGAAGAAAAACCGGAACCGCAAAAAGGGCGCACAAAACAACGCAGAATTTAATTAATTTTGCCAAAATGTTCCTCCTATTTTTTTTCAATTTTAATACTGAACACACCGCGACCTTTGTAGAAAACGCCAAAACATATGGCGATTATGCGGTTTTCGACGATTTTCATAAATCTACAATTTTGTCATTATGCAACCCTGCATAATACATTAATATTATACAGCGAATTTGAATAAAGTCAAACATAAATTATGCGATTTAGCTTATGCTCAAATTTTGATTTTCTTGTTGAAAAAGCTGCAATTTTTGTAGGAAATGCCAAAAAAAGCATGACATTTATGCATTTTTGACAAATCTCATAAATTTGTAAACTTATCATTATGTAATCTAACATAATATACTATATAATATACAGCGTATTTGAATAAAGCCAATTTCAAATTATGCAGTTTAGCTTATGTTAATATTGTGGGCTTCAAAGAAAATTTAAAATCTGAACTGCTTTATCAGGATATGCAGGTTAAGGAACTAGCCGTAAAAACCGGAATCAGTCGTCATACCTTGGATAATTACCTAAACGTAAGAGAAAATATGCCCACTGCCGATATTGCCGTAAAAATCGCAAAAGCGCTGGGCGTTACAGTAGAATATCTGGTAACAGGCGAAGAAAACCACACAGAAAAACTCATGCTCGGCTCCGATATCCGCGCCCTAATCCAGAATTTCAAACTCCTGTCCGAAAAAGATCAAAAGATGATCATTGGAATTACCCAATTGGTAAAAAAGCAGGAGCGGGGATAGAATTGTTGGTTGAAAATAAAATCGTTATTGAGCTAAAAAGTGTAAAAAAAATAGAGGACATTCATCTATCTCAAATACTTACATATATGAAGCTGGGAAAATATAAAGTTGGATTGCTAATCAATTTCAATGTAACTTCATTAAGGTACGGTATTAAACATGTAGTAAATTAGGTTTCGTGCAAAAACCTCCGTGTAACTCCGTGTCCTCCGTGGTTAAATTCTTCTATTCTCAATTTCCGGGAAACTTTCGTTTAACTTCCATATCATTGACAGTATTTCTAAATATCATTAACATGAAAATAAGGAGCATTTTATGGCGAAAATTCCGGTTGGTATTTTGGGCGCGACGGGTATGGTTGGGCAGAATTACATTTCTCTTCTTAATGGTCATCCATGGTTTGATGTGCGTTATACGGCGGCATCTCCGCGGAGCGCGGGGAAAAAATATAAAGAGGCTGTTGCGGGAAGGTGGCAGCTTGCGAAAACTTACGCTCCTCATGTCGGCGACATAATTGTTGAGGACGCCAACGATGTCAGCCGCGCTGCGGCGGCTTTCAAAAAAAATAAATGCTCGTTTGTATTTTCCGCGCTGGAAATGGGTAAGGACGAAACCCGCGCGCTGGAAGAAGCGTATGCCGCGGCGGGTATTCCGGTAATTTCCAACGCTTCGGCTCACCGCTGGACGCCGGATGTGCCGGTTTTAATCGCGGAGGTAAATCCTCATCACGCGGACATAATTCCTCTTCAGCAAAAAACGCGCGGATGGAAAAGGGGCTTTATCGCGGTAAAACCAAATTGTTCGATTCAAAGTTATATGATCCCTTTGCACGCGCTTGTGCAGGCAGGCTACCTGGTAAA
>JAIRUC010000003.1 GCA_031254615.1 Treponema sp.
CTCGCTTTGGACAAGGCGGACACTTCCGGCCTTACCGACGACGAGCAAGTCGGCTTCAAAATTGTTAAACGCGCTCTTGAAGAGCCGATCCGCCAGATCGCCGAGAACGCCGGACTTGACGGCGCGGTTATTGCGGAACGCGCGAAAAATGAAAAGAAGGGCGTCGGTTTTGACGCCGCCAAAATGGAATGGGTAGACATGGTGAAGGCCGGTATTATCGACCCCGCCAAAGTAACCCGCTCCGCACTGCAGAACGCGGCGTCCATCGCCAGCCTGCTCCTCACCACCGAATGCGCCATTACGGACCTCCCCGAAAAGAAGGAAGCCCCCGCAATGCCCCCCGGTGGAATGGGCGGCATGGGAGGAATGGATTACTGATAAAAACTGCTATGCAGTTTTTATCTTGGAGTTTGCGCGTGGCGCAAACTCCATGCATTTTTGTTTTAATGAAGCTGCCTGGAAACGGGCAGCTTTTTTATGTGAAGTGTTTTTACTTTTTATCTTCTTTTATTTTACTTTCGATCCATATCAAAACAGTTATTTGCTGTTTTTACACTTTCTTCATATACTTCTTTTGTAATTTCATCATATTCACCGGGATATCTTGTTATAACAGCATATTTTGTTAGTCTTGTCGCTTCTTTAATTTTCTCGGGAATTTCTGTAAATTTTTCGAGTTCATTCAGCAGTATTCCAAGGTCGTGAGTAAATTTAGGTTCAACGCCATAATATATCAAAAGCCCCTTTAATCCCTTTTCAACAGCCTGCTGAGATTGATAACACAAATCTTCATAATAAACATAATCATTGACCGCTATCTTAGATATTTCAAGGCTGCTTTTTGCCCTTTCAATCCATGTTTCATAACGTTCCATATAATACTTGCCCTTGTTCTTTTATTGTTTTATAAATATATCCAATTTCATTATTGATTTTATTATATCTGTTATAATCAATTGCCAGTAAATCCACCGGCACTTTTATTTTGTTTTCATAAAAAGCCATATAAATGGAATCGATTATGTCAAAACTATTTTTTAATTCTTTTTTTACAATGAGTAAATCAATATCACTTTTTTCCGTATTATCGCCCCGTGCGTATGAACCGAATAATATAATTTGATCCGGCGATGCAAGAGAGACAATGATTGGGATAATTTTATCTAAATACGGTATATTATTTCCCATATTTTCATTTTAACGTGGTTTCTCGATAATGTCAAATTTCAGGGTTGCCCGACTTTATCCCAGCACATTCGCCTTTATCCACTTAGCGATTCCGTCTTCTTCATTTTTCCCGCAAATATAATTTGCTGCGTTTTTTACTTCGGAAATTCCGTTTTCCATTGCGACTCCAATCCCGCAATTTGTAATCATTTCTAAATCGCTGAAATCGTCGCCGAATGCGGCAACATTTTCCTTTTTTATTTCATAATAATCCAATAATTTTTTTATTCCGTTCCATTTTGTTGCGTTTTTATTCATTATCATTCCGAGTAAACCGTCGCTGGTTACTAAATATAAATCATCGGGCAAATATTTTTTTATGTCTTCTGCGTTTTCAAAAGATTCCAGGAAGGCCAGAAAAACCAATATTTTTTCAAAATTAACCTGAGGCAATTTTTTTAAATCCATATTTTTATAAATAATATGAGGATAATATTTAGTCAGATCAAAATTGGAATATATTTCATCATTGGTTTCTATAGCCAAATTTGCATTTGGGTAATCTTCGATTATTTTATTTACAATATCTTTTGCAACACGGTGTTCAATGCCGCTTTGAAAAACCTGTTTGTCATTAATATATACGGCCGCCCCGCAATGGCAAATTACGGCATTTGGCTTGATTGATTCAAAATAGGGCTTTGTGGTTCTTAAAGGCCTTGCCGTTGCAAAAACCACAAGGATTCCCTTTTCTATACATTCCTGAAATACGCTTTTTGTATATTCGGTTATTTGACGGTCATTGGTTAACAAACTTTTATCCAAGTCTGTTATTATCATTTTAATTTTGTTTTCCATGTTAATTTATGGCATTGATTTTTGTTTTTGTCAAGAAGAGGGGTATTTATTCGCACGCGGGTTTAATACCCCGCCCGTTAAGGCGAGGTTGTTGATTCACTCTTGTTTTATAAGGCTTTTTCCCAGTTCAAAAGCTTTTTCACAATCTTTTACAAAAACTGTTTCTCGCCTTTTTAAGCGTTTAGCGCCATCAAAAAAAGTCATGGCATATTTGCTGTAATCATCAAACTGATACGTTGATGTTACTGCTAACGATACAGAACTGCCAAATATGCGCTTAACCAGTTTTTTGTTTTCATTAAAATATTTGTTATAGCCGTTAAATGGCAAACCAAAAGAAGGCGAGTTCATCGTATATATAAATGCGGTTTTGATTTTTTTTCCAAAAGATGACGGCTTGCCTTCGTAAGAAATATACGGAAAAAGCAAACGCTCCATAAATGACTTCATTTCACCTGTAACTGAATAAAGATAAACCGGAGATCCCAGAATTAGGGCATCACATTCACAAACTTTTTGCAGAATGGATTCCAATTCATCTTTAAATGCACACTTTTTAACCGTAATTCCTTTTAGCTTGCACGCAAAACAACTGACACAGCCTTTAAAATTAATATCATAAAGATTAATCAGTTCTGCGTCGGCTCCCGCAGTCTTTGCCCCGTCAAGGCATTTTTCAAGAAGAATATGAGTGTTCCAATTCTTCCTGGGACTTCCGTTTACAGCAATAACTTTCATACACTAACTCCTATAAATTGTTTTAAAATATCTATACAGATATTCAGGCTGTGCCAATCAATACTAATTGATATTAAGTTTATCACAACCCCATTTTGCCATTTCTCTTATCCGCTTATCCGTGTCGTTACAACATTGTTTTATAAGCTGATGATACATATTAGATTCGGAATTGATTATACTGCGAAGCGCGTTACATTTCCATAGCCATAATGCTTCCTTGCCGCTATACCAAAATCGCGGATATATGATATTTATATATGTATCTTCATCCATTTTCAATATATTTTCCGGTTTTAAATATTCTTCAAATTCCGGTAACAGCGGAAATTCTTCTGTTTCCACAAATTTATTTTTATTTAAAGGACATGTGTCCTGACATGCGTCGCAGCCGTATATCCAAAATCCCAACTGCTCTCTTATATTTTCTTTTGGAACATCTTTTGAATAACATACGATTTGCATTATACATTTGCCCCTGTCCATGGAAAATTGATTTGATAATGCTTTTGTAGGACATGACTTAATACATTTATGGCATTTATCATTACACATACGCAGAGAAATATCTTCAGATATATTATCATAATCTAATTCTTTATCAACGGTCCAGGTATCAATCCATATATAAGAACCATGTTCCTCAGTATATATAAAATTATTATGCCCAAATTTTCCCAATCCTGCTTTTGCTGCCGCCCATCTTGCCGGCAAGTTACCTTGCAGTATATTCATTCCAAGTGTTCCGAGATAAGTCTCAAATTCCATTTTTGCCCGAAACTCGCGTGAGTAGGAAAGACGCTGGTCAAACATATATAATTTTCCAATAATTCCGTTCAAACCGGGTGGTATCTTATATTTATTGTATCTTCGTATACATACAATAATTGACTTGCCATTTTCGGGCGGCCGGGCAAGAGCATATAATTGACTGTAAAGTTCTTTAGATTCAGGAAATGTTTTAACACGTTCATCCAAATAATAAATATATTCTTCAAATACTGAGGAAGGAATAATACCACATGCGGTATAACCTAATTGCAGTGCCTTGCGTTTAATAATTTGTGTTTTCATTTTGACGCAACTATTTCCGTTTCAACATCAACGGCAACATTTCCTTTAACCATTGACCATACCGGACACACAGTATTTTCCGCTGTCTTGAGGGCTTCCCGCGCTTCGGCTTCCGTTACATCAGCGGTCTGGATTTTCAGGCGTAATAAAATGTGTTTCAATGCCTTTGGGTGTTCCTCACGCAGCGTTCCGTACGCTTCCGCTGATACGCCGCTGACGGATTTTTTCATCCTGTGGCGCAGTATGGACATTAGCGTTGTGCTTACGCATGATCCAAAACTTATCATCAGGAGTTCCAGGGAAGTATAGCCCTTGCCTGAACCGACAGGGGGAAAGTAATCAACCACTATCGGCGGATTCTCCCGCGCCGTTGCATTGAACATTGCCTTGTCGTCAATGGTTTGCAGTTTCACCGTTAATTTGTTGTCGAGGGAACATGACATAGCCATAATTTTTCTCCTTTCAAATTTTATTTATTTGAATGTGCTGCCACATCAAATATCATGTTGATTTCTTCACGGATTTCATCATCTGAGATTTTTTCTTCCATAAGGATAATGCGCTGTATTAAGCCCGTTACTGAATGGGAGATAAATTTTGCCCATTGTTTTGAAACCAGCATATCAGCGTATTCTTTCCAGTTTTTTTCATAGGTACCCCGCGCCCAATCCATCAATTTTTTGCGGCTTTTTTCACAGCCGTCAAAGCCCAGCCAGGTTTTCATGGCAAGGCGATAAATAATCCGCTCGTCTTTGGATAAATGCTTTTTCTGAATGACCATCAGGCTTTTATGTTCCCGGCCGGACACATTATCAGGAAGCTGAGCCCAAAGTTTTTTGACGAGTTCTTCAAAAGCCACACGGACAACCTCATCAAACAGGTTTTCCTTGTTTGCGAAGTAATAGTAAATGGTCGGCATTTTACAGCCAGCCAGCGTGCAAATATCCCGCAGAGCAGTACCGTGAAAACCCTGCTTGTCGAACAACCTGCGCGAACAGGCGGCTATCTTTTCTTTCATGTTGTCCATTGTATACAATCTCCTTTATATATCTATCGTTATATATATAAAATTATTTAGTAATTGTCAAGTGTTTTTTGTAAAAATTTCAGACTTTTTTATTTTGTAAATTTGAGCCGTTTTTGAAGGGTTTGCGGCCGGAACGACCACCGGGAGCTGAGAGCAAGCTTAACCTTTATTTGACGCTCATTGGTTAACAGACTTTTATCCAAGTCTGTTATTATCATTTTAATTTTGGATTCCATGTTAATTTATGGCATTGAATTTTGGTTTTGTCAAGGGAGAGGGGTGGGGGACGAAGCAAATTATGTTTTCATTAATTTATTCTGCATAATAAATGTAATATCCATTAATTTTTGTATGATTTTCTATTGCCGAACGAACTTTTTTTCTATTATGTTCTCCAATTATTTCACTGGAATCATTTGGTCCTCTCAAATATTCCAACCATGCTTTTCTAATACTTCGGACTCGTATAGTTTTACCATTTTTTTCTAGTATTACAGGTTCTGGAATACCTGGCATATTTTACTCCTTTCACCACATGAGTTTCTGGTGGCTTTATCCACGAAGCAGTTTTGTTCATTTATTAACAAATTATCTTTTAATTTATTTAATAGATAATCTCTGTTATCATTTTCATTATCGAATAATCTCATATATCCTCCAATTGTCTGTAAAAATAATTAGTATATTGAAACAAAAACGTGTTGACTATCAATATTAATAGAAACAGTTTGATAAAGCTGATACTCTCCAAGACTGGATGGTTTCTTCTTATCCCAAGATGAATCAGTTTTTTTAATATAAATCTTATAATCACCAGCGATATCAAAATGTATTGGGTGAGTCTCACTACCATTACCATTAAATAATGATTTTGGATATAGAAGATAATGGTAGATTGGTTCATCAAACATAGGCTTTACAATAGTATTATTTATATTAGCAATGCTGATATAATAAAAATCATTGCTTTCATTTTTAATAGTTATTTTACCGTAATAAAATTTCTCTGGTGATTCGTCCTCCTCACATGATAATAAAAAAATACCAATCACTGCAAAAATTAAAATCCAACTTTTACTAAATAATTTCTTCATAGTTTTCCCCTTCGTTTCTCCGAGTTTTTCTTCTCTTTCATTACATTGAAAATTCATAAACTCTCCTTCTTCTTGTCCGTAGTTAAACTACCGACAAATATGGTCATATTTTCTTTACATCTCTCTACGAGAGACTCTGTAAATTTTATAAGTAAATCTTTATCGCTCTCTTTTAAGGTGCTGAAAAGAGCCAATAATTTAGAGTTTCTTTCGCTCTCAACTAATACACATATATTTTTACACATACTATATAGACATTATACGCCTATTAAATAAGCATTGTCAATAGAAAATTGTTAATTATTAAAAATTAGGCAAAACTTGCTTGCAAAATAGTCATAAATAAGATATTTTTACACTATGGATTATTCAATAAACCAGCGGATAAAAGAGTTAAGAGAAAAACTTGGCTTAAATCAGCGGGAATTTTCTAAACTTCTTTCATTATCCGGGGGTTACATATCAGGAGTAGAAGTAAATCTGCGAAATGTCAACGATCGATTAATAAAATTGATAATATCACAATTTGGAGTTAATGAAGATTGGTTACGATACGGAAAAGGAGAAATGTTTTCAAAAAGAAAAACTGATGAAAAATCTGTTCGTATTTTATCCTTATTTAAGGATTTACCTCCTCATTTTCAAGATGTTGTTTTAGGCACAATTGAATTATTGCGCAAGGCAAATGAAATAGAGAAGAAACATAAATAAGGGGTTTATTATATGGCACAGGTCAATATTAGTATAAATGATGAATTAAAAGCTCGCACATCTGAAATCACAACCAAAACAGACCCTTTTTACAATACGGAAAACATGAAAACTTTACGCCAGTCCATAAAAGAAGCCAACGAAGGCAAACTGACCGCCCATGAAATGATAGATGAGTAAACTATAACCAGCTATTTCTTGCACCAGCGGTGCAAGATTTGGCTTTTTGGCATAATTGAGGATATTGAAGAATCGGATTATTATCCGGTACAATTATCAAGGATAAAACAGCCGGCAACACAGGAGGATTTACCTCAACAGATGCAGATGTCCTCCAACACACGAGCAGCAAAGGGAATGGCTGCAAATCAATCTGTGGCAAATAAGCATTTTCCGGATGAAACATGGGTTAGTTCTGATAGCCTAAAACTTCAATATGAACAAATGCCTGATGGGGCGACTGGAATTATTATAGCAAAATCAAAACTTCCGATAAACCCAACCGAAGAACATGATATTATCAAAGAAATCACAGGCGGCATGAAAGAGAAAAGGACTTATTTTTTCAAGATTAAGGATTTTAAGAAGCCCTAAAAAATCCGGGGGAGCTGCGTTAAGCAACCCCCCGTTGGCTCCCGAAGATACAAGGCCTCCTCGGGATGTGGCACTATACTAAATATCGCACATTATGGCGAAATTGTCAAATGTTTTTACCGGAAAAACGAAACATTTTGACTGGAAGGCAAAATCAAGTTATCGGACGAACAACTTGAAATAATCAGGCAATCCAGCAAGAAAATTGAGTTTGGGAGGATAATTGATTTGATTGGTAAATCTTCAGATAGAATCCTATTAAAATACTAAGGAACAACCTTTTTCTCTACCAAAGCCGCACCGGATACACACCTTCGGCAGTCAACTTTTCAATTTTCCTAATCGCCGCTTCTTTGTCTTCTTTGTACGTTACGCCAAACCAGTCCGAGTTGGCGTCTAACGCTCTTATTTTTATTATTCCCTGATTTATAAAATGGTCTGCCGCTTTGGGGATAAAACATTCGCTTTTAATCCGGGCTTTCATGTCCGCCGCAAATTCCTTTAGATAATCGTCGAAGTACTTTTTAAATTCGGGGAGTATGTCCGGCTGGAAGCCCCAGAAATTCATTGAGACGGGCGTTTCGGGGGGAAGCTCGCGGATTGTGCCGTCGGCGGCGGTGTTAATAATGCGGCCGTCTTTTTTTTCGATGGCGGTAAGTTCCTCAACGCCGGCAAGGAAGCCGTTTGTAACTTTGCAGACACCGCGCGCTACTGTTCCCTGAGGACTGAGCGTTTTTTCAAGACGGTACGGCACTATCGCGGACTCGCGTGCGGACTCGTGCGCCTCCGTGCCGGAAGAATTGAGGTGTTTGCACATAACGGAAAAGGCCTCTCTTCCGTAAAAATCGTCGGCGTTTATTACGGTGAAGGGGGCGTCAATTTTATCAGCGGCGCAAAGCAGGGCGTGGCCTGTTCCCCAAGGCTTGGTTCTTCCGGCTTCCTGAGCGGCACGAAAAATATCCGGCGGGATTAAGCTGTCCGCCTGCTGAAAAGCCAATTCATATTTTACTTTTGAACCCATCCGAGCAAGTACAATTTCCCGAAAATCTTTTTCTATGTCGCGGCGGATTATAAAAACAATTTTTTCAAAGCCGGATTTTACGGCATCGTATACCGAATAATCAAGCAGTACTTCGCCGTTTTTTCCGATAACATCCATTTGTTTAAGACCGCCGTAACGGCTGCCCATGCCAGCGGCGAGTACGACTAAAATCGGACCTTTCATAATTGCTCCTTTAAAAACTATTTTATTCTAGTGTAAGTGATAAATGAAAAAGCGTCAAAATCTTCCGTGTTAGTTATCGTCCATTGTGTGACATCAATTTCAGGAAAAAAAGTGTCGCCGTCGTATTGATTGTGAATTACGGTCAGCTCAATTTTGTTTGCCAGCGAAAGCGCCTGTTTGTAAATTGATTCTCCGCCGCAGATAAAAATTTTCTCGTAACGGGCGCAATGCTCAATGGCGGCGGGCAGGGAGGGGAAAATTTTTATAGAAGACAAATCCGCTTCTTGGGGACAGATCTGCCGCACTTCTGTCAATTTTTCAGAAATAACAACATTCAACCGGCCGGGCAGAGGCTTTTTTTTCAGGGACTCCCAGGTTTTTCTGCCCATGATGCACGGCCAGCCCTTTGTCAGTTTTGTAAAGTGCGCCATCTCCTCTTTGATAGACCACGGCATAACATTGTTTTTGCCGATAACCCGGTTCTCCGCCATTGCGGCGATTATGATAATTTCCCGCATACTAAACCGCTATCTCAAATTTTATCGCGGGATGCGGCTCGTAGTTTTCGACAACAGTGTCGCCGTAATGCCAGTCAAAAATTGAGGTGAAGTTTTGCGTTTTGACGCACGGCAGAGTTTTTGGCGAGCGTTCACATTGCAGGCGGATAGCATCGACATGGTTCACATAGATATGAACATCGCCCAAAAAACCGATAAGCCTGCCTTCGCCAAGACCGGCCTCTTTCGCCAGCAGGTGCAAAAGCAGCGCGTAACTTGCAATGTTAAATGGCAGGCCAAGCGCAACATCCACCGAACGCTGATTCCACAGCAGATTCAATTTGCCGTCAATCACCGTTAGCTGAAATACGTAATGGCACGGAGGCAGAGCCATGTGCGTAAGATCGAGAGGATTCCACGCAAGGACGATCATGCGTCTGCTGTCAGGATCGGTTTTTAAAGTTTGAACAACTTGTTTAAGTTGATCTGTGCCCCGTCCCTCAGGAGGTGTGTTAAAAGCCATATACTTCGCGCCGAAATTTCGCCACTGCCAGCCGTAAACGGGCCCCAACTCCCGCTCCGCCATCATCTTCGCCTTAGTCTGCTCATCGTTAGCGTAGGGGACAGCGTCCGGACTGCACCATTCGTCCCAAATGTGGTTGTTTTGCTCTTTCAGCCACTCCTTGTCTGTTATGCCGCGGATAAAAAACTCCAGTTCCGAAGCGATTAGGCGCAAAGGAACTTTTTTTGTGGTCAAGAGCGGAAACCCGTCCGCCATATCATGCTCAAACATAGCCCCGGCAATGGTCAGCGCGTCAATGCCAGTGCGGTTCGGCTTGCGAAACCCATTCTCAAGGATTTTTTGCACGATATCAAGATAAGCCTTCATTAGTATAGCATTACAGAAAAACGGGCGAAAAACAAGAGGTTTCGGTATTGTAATATTTTTCGATATAATTAAAAATATAAAACAAAAGGGGAAATATGAATAACATAGATACAAATTTTAACGAAAAGCTGGAAAACCAATTACAGTTTATTGTCGAAATAGACAAAGTAAAAAACATTCTCAGAAAATCAAAATTGTTCGATGGAAATCGTTTTGAAAATGATGCCGAACATTCATGGACAATATGCATTATGGCGCTGTTGTTAAAAGAATATTCAAAAGTTCCAATAAACATGGAAAAAGTTATTTCGATGTTACTGATTCACGATATTGTCGAAATAGACGCGGGCGATACATTTTTATATTCTGCCGAAAGAAACACAGCACATAAAGACGAAAAAAAAGCCGCCGAAAGAATTTTTGGATTACTGGAAAAAGATCAAAAAGAGTATTTTTTAAATATTTGGGAAGAGTTTGAAGAACGCAAAACAAACGAAGCTAAATATGCGTCTGTTTTTGACAGAATAGAACCTTTGCTGCAAAATTATATTTTGGAAGGATATACGTGGAAAAAACACAATATCACTTATGAGATGGTAATAGAGAAGAACAAGCACATACAGGAAGCATCCGATGTGATTTGGGAATTTGTGTTAAAATTATTGGGGAAGGCTGTTGAAAAGGGGTATTTGACATTTGACAAAAATTCCCCAATCATATAATTATGAATACTGTTAATCTTATAATATGGACTTCTGTTTACAGCGTGTCTCTGGCTCATATTGTACTGTTTGCGTTAATATATTCAAAGTATAAAAACAAAATAGAGTTGTTCTACTTAATTGTTTTAATAAACATATTTATTTTAGCGGTTATAATAATGTTATCGCTTATGTTTAACAACAGTAATGTTATTATAATTTTAGTTAATTGTATATTAACTTTGTACATTACAGTGCCCTTGTACGGTTATTATTTGTTTGGCGTTAATAAAAAATATTACAAAAATATTTTTATTTTAGTTATTCTGGAAGCTGTTACAGACAATATTTTGATAATGTTAAACGCTATGAATATTTTATATGTGTCAAGGGTCGTTTTTTATTTTTTACTGTTAATCCCGATATTTATACACAAGAAAAAATACGAAAAAAATTCAATGGAATGGAAAATGCAGAAGATAACAAAAATAACCGTTACCACATTTCTTGTATTTATGATTTTATCAATTCCCTTTTCAAAATATATTTTTGAAATATCTTATTTTTCTTCGCTGTGGTGGGCTGCTTTTACATTGTCTTATCAAATACCCGGGCTGTTATATTGCAAAAAACGGTTGTTTGACAATGACGTATTATTTGGCAAAGCGGAAATGGCATCATTGTCAAAAAGGGAAAATGAGGTTGCGTTGGCCATTTGCAACGGGCTTAAATACGAGGAAATCGCGCAAAAAATGTGCGTTTCTCTTTCTACCGTAAAAAAACATTCGTTTAACTTATACAGAAAACTGGGCATAAACAACAACCGCGAATTAATGCAAATATTTATGGAATCTCAAAAAAACGATACGCCGCAGCAGAACAAGCCAAGTCAGTAAAAATCATACTTTTTCTACCAAAAATCATACTTTTTCTTGATTGTTTTCGGGGAAATTCGCGCCAATATTAAGGGTGAGCCTTGTTCTGATGCCGAATTAAAGGAGGCCGAAATGAAAAAAGCTTCAAAAAAAATCGCCATGATTTTAATTGTAGTAATTCTTGTTAATTGCCTTACCGGCTGTGTTGCGATGGCGATCCAAGCGGGCACCTATTTGCTTGTTGGCGCAGCAGTTGCCGCCGGAGTCTGTTTAGTTATTTTATTTTTTAAATTAATCAAAGATGCCTCCCAAAATTCCAAGGACCCCTTGGTGGTTCAGGCTGAAAGTCCGCCATTTACAAAAGCTATAGATTCCCTGCCCGCAGAAGAAATCGTTTCTATGGAAAATTCCGTGAACTCATTGCCGGAAGCGGAACTTAATTCTTTTAAAGAGAAATTGTATTCCTTATCTGAAACAGAGCTTGCTTCCGTGGCGGAGTCATTAGACTCTTTTTCTGAAAAAGAACTTGCTGTCCTGATAAAAGATTTTAACTCCCTGCCTCAATCGGAAATTGTTTCTTCGATAGAAGAATTAAATTCATTATCAGGAACAAAATGGGTAAATATTTTACAGCAGATTGAAATTGACGCTTCTCAAAGTAAAGAATTTGGGAATTATCGCTTACGGTATTAAAGGCCGTAAATTACAAGGAGAAAAATCATGAATAATAAAAAGATTTTATTGTTTGTTTTGGCATTTACGCTGTGTTGCATAACAGGATGTACGACAACAAAGGCTGTTCTATACTCATTTGCGGATAACGAAAGTGAAAACGGAACAGCCGTTATCAGTTTCGGCGAAGGGGTTTATTTGATTGGTTTTGAAGACGTTGATCTGCCAAAACCGGAAGAGAAAACTTATTGGGACCCTATTATGTTTCCTGCGGAAAGGCCGTTAAAATTAACAGTGCATGTCCATTACGACAGCAACTATTCCAGTTCCGGATCAATAGTGGATATTATCATCCTTCCGATAACATTAATTGATGGTGTGGCAAAAAGCGCTAACAGAGATATTATTTTTGAATGTCCGGCCTTGGAAGCCGGCAAAGAATATATATTAACCTTTAAAAGCAAGGCCTTTGCAAAGGACTACCTTTTACTGAGAGATAAAAAAACAAAGAAACAAGTGTACAAAATAAAATTCAGGGTTTAAAAAACTGAATAGCAGCGTTTAACACACGGCCGGCTTGGGTAATGATATGTCATTAAAATATCCTATTGTATTAGTACATGGAATTATCGCGCATGACAGAGTAGATTTTTTTTGGGGAAGGATTCCAAAAATACTGGAAGAAAAAGGCATGAGGGTATTTCTTGGAAATACAGATTCGTGGGGTGATTGTGACTCAAACGCAAAAATATTAAAATCAACTGTCGAAAAAATATTGCTGGAAACAAAAGCTGAAAAAGTGAATATCATTGCGCACTCAAAAGGCGGCATTGACTCCCGTTATTTAATTTGGAAGCACGGTTTTGAAGACAAAATAGCAAGCTTAACCACAATATCAAC
>JAIRUC010000039.1 GCA_031254615.1 Treponema sp.
CTGTACGAGATGTAAGCCGTCATGTCGAAATACCCTGTTCCGCTTAACCCAAAGAGGATGACTTTTTTCTCGCCGGTTTTCTTGCATTCAAGGGCTTCGTCAATTGCGGCTTTGATCGCATGGGAAGATTCCGGAGCGGGAAGTATGCCTTCGGTTTTCATAAAACGAATAGCGGCGTCAAAGATGTCGGTCTGTACTTCCGAGCGCGCTTCCAGCAAGCCGTCGTTGTAAAGTTTTGACAATGTTGAATTCATGCCGTGGTAGCGCAGGCCGCCCGCGTGGTTTGCGGACGGAATAAAACCGTTACCCAAAGTCTGCATTTTGATAAGCGGAGTTGTTTTTGCGGTGTCGCCAAAATCGTAGGCGTAACGTCCGCGCGTAATTGACGGACATGAAGCCGGTTCTACCGCGATAAAACGGGCGTTTAGCTTTCCAGCGATTTTTTCTCCCATGAACGGAGACATAAGTCCGCCCAGATTTGAACCGCCTCCGGCGCAGCCAATGATTATGTCGGGCTTGATGTCGTATTTATCAAGCGCGGCCTTTGTTTCCAGCCCGATTACCGTCTGGTGAAGCAAAACATGGTTTAACACGCTGCCTAGCACATAACGGCACTTGTCGGTTTTTACCGCAGTTTCAATCGCCTCGGAAATAGCGCAACCGAGAGAGCCGCTTGTATTGGGATCGGCTTCCAGAATTTTTCGCCCGGTCTCTGTGGTGTTGGACGGGGAGGGGATAAGGTTTGCGCCGTAAGTTTCCATCAGCGCCCTGCGGTAAGGCTTCTGCTCGCTGCTTACCTTTACCATGTAGACAGTCAGTTTAAGACCGTAAAACGCGCAGGCCATTGCCATCGCGGAACCCCATTGCCCGGCACCTGTTTCCGTTGTAAGAGAGGTAAGCCCGGCTTCTTTCGCGTAATACGCCTGCGGCCCCGCCGAATTCAACTTATGCGAGCCGGAAGTATTTGTTCCTTCAAACTTATAATAAATTTCCGCCGGAGTTCCCAGCTCTTTTTCCAGATAATACGCACGCACAAGCGGCGACGGCCTGTATGCCTGATAAAAATTCAGAATGTCATCTGGTATGGGGATGAGACGTGTGGTATCGTCCAGTTCCTGCTCGACTACGCTTTTGCAGAAAACGGGCTCCAGGTCCGCTGATACTACAGGCTGAAGAGTTCCCGGATGCAGCATTGGTTCCGGTTTCGATTTCATGTCCGCCCTTAAATTATACCAAAATTTGGGCATCTCCTCTTCTGCAAGATAAATCCTTGTAGGTATTTTCGTTTTCAATGTGTACCTCCTGTAACTTTAAAAAACCCCGGTTGGGTTTTTCAAAGTTCCTTAAAGAAAACCGATAACGGTTTTCTTTTTTTAGTTATGAAAACATCTAAAAACTGAAGTTTTTAGATGTTCCTTTGAGTACTCTACCATTTTTGTTTATTAATTCCAAGAAGCATTGACATCTTTCCGGCGAATTAGTAAATTTAGCAAAGTTATCATAGCCGGCGTGGTGGAATGGCAGACACTGGGGACTTAAAATCCCCTCCTAGCAATGGGGTATGAGTTCGAGTCTCATCGCCGGCATTTTTGCTGCTAATTGCTCATCGTTACTTCGCCGCCAAATTATAAACAGCCACCGCGTCTTTTTCATCCAGTTTGCGGTAGTTGCCGACCGGGCCAAAGTGGACGGCGCGTTCTGCCATTTCCGGTATACGCGCGGGATCGATGTTTGCATCGGCGAATCTTATCGGCATTCCGATTGATTTAAAAAAGTTTTCCATGCGGATAACGCCTTCCAGAGCGGCTTGTTCGTAATCATAGAAAGCGCCGTCCACGCCCCAGACTTTTGCGGCAAAACGTGCGAGGCGGGGAGTGTTTTCCTTGATGTTGTACCGTATCCATGCAGGGAACATTATGGCAAGGCCTGCGCCGTGGGCGATGTCGAAAAGCGCCGACAGTTCATGATCAAGTGCATGGCTTGCCCAGTCGCCGATTCTTCCGGTGTCAAGAAGTCCGTTATGCGCTATTGCGCCTGCCCACATGATTTCCGCTCTTGCGTCGTAGTTGTTTTCTCCGCCGGAAAAAACTTTGCGGGCGTTTCTTATAATTGTCCGCATCGCTCCTTCGCAAAGTTCGTCGGTAAGTTCCACATTGGGCTCTTTTGTAAAATAGCGTTCCATTATGTGAGCCAGCATATCTGTTATTCCGCAGGCAGTCTGATACGGCGGCAGAGTGTAGGTCAATTCGGGATTCATGATCGAAAAGGCAGGGCGCAGGCATTGGAAATTCATCCCCCTCTTCCACGGGCCTTCTTCGTTTGTGATGACGCTGCTAATGCTCGATTCGCTTCCGGCGGCGGGAATGGTTAGGACAGTGCCGACAGGCAGAGCTTTGTCCGCGGTTTTCTTGCGGTCAAAAAAATCCCACACATCGCAGTCATTGACAGCGCCGGCCGCAATCGCCTTGGAGGAATCAATCGCCGACCCGCCGCCAACAGCAAGGATCATTTCCAGCTTTTCATTTTTTACGATTTCGATCCCTTTTCTTACAAGCGACAAACGCGGATTTGGCAGTACGCCCGTCAGCTCCACCCACTCAACTCTGGCTTTTTTCAGGCTGTCCTGTATTCTGCCGATAAGCCCAGAGCGGACAGCCGATCCGCCGGAATGGTGCAAGAGAACCCGTTTCGCATACTGCGCTGTTTCGCTTCCGACACGCTCCTCAGTTCCTTTGCCAAAAATTATTTTTGTCTTATTACAATACTCAAAGTTTTGCATTTTTCACTCCTCATTTAATATCAATTTAATATAAGACTATCAATTAATGAGATATTTATCAACAATTACAAATATAAAAGCCTTTTTCATTCGACAGGAGTTTTGTTCGATTTTATCGTTGCGGCGTAGATACTGTTTAACAGACCGAGGAAGGCGGAGAGCGAAAAAAGAACCTCAATGCCTGTTACCTTCCAAATCCAGCCGCCCATAAGGGCGATTAGGACGCTGAAAATATGGTTTACCGAAATGCCGGTGGACAGGGTAGCGGTAACCTCATCCTGATCAGAGGCAATGTGCCTGACATAAACATTACTCGCCATGCTCGCGACGGAGATAATTTGATCAAGAACAAAATTGATACAGACCACGATAAAGGCAACTTCTTGCGAAAATATTCTGTGCGCAAAGCCGTACATAAAACAGACCACGATCAGAACAAGGGTGTCTCCTACCATGACCGCCTTGTATCCAACCTTGTCGATGAGTTTGCCGATTATAGGCCCGCATATCATAACAAAAACCGCGCAAATTGCGAAAAGCATCGACATAATTGCCGGGTCGGCTCCGTATTGCAGGATCAGCACAAAAGGCGCAAAGGTAAGAAAAATCTGCTTGCGTGAGCCGTAAAAAACTTCCAGCATATAATATGTTCTAAATTTTTTCGCAAAATAAAAACGCTGTCTTGGAGCTTTAAGCGTTGTCTCCTTCAGCGCAGCCGCGACCATAGCCGCCGCGGCCATTAACCCCGCCGCGACGCCGAAAACAATTCTGTATCCCAAAATATCTTTTCTTGTAAAACCAAGTTTGCCGATAAAATAAAAAATTCCTGTTACCAAAAGAAAACCAACAATGTTTCCAAGCTGATTAACCGAATTAACCATTCCAAGACTTGCTCCGGCTTTTTCCTTCTTTGCAAGTTCCATAGCGATTGTGGAACGTACCGGCATGATGATATGTTCGCCCGCGCTGAACATAACCATAAAAAATACTACAACAAATTTTATCAATAAAAATTCAACGCTGGCGGTAAAGATAAGCCCTATTAACCCGCCGGTCATAAGAGCGATACCGAATTTAAAAACTTTGGAATCCGAAAATCTATACATTAACGCGAGAATAAAAATTAATAACAGCCCGGGAAGCTCCCGAAAAAATTCAATTATTCCGCGTTCAAACGGCTGAACAGAAAGAATATCCGCAAGGTAATTATCCTGAATTCCGCGCTTTAACCCGAATGCTACTCCAAAAAGAATGAGTACGCTTAAAAACCGCCCCACCTTGGCATCGCCGCGGTAAATTTCATTTAAAAACCGCGGCCGGTATCTCTTTTTCTCAATGGTGTCTGACATATTAATAGTTTAACATATTTTAAATTGAGGTGGTAGTAGGTAGGGAATAGTTAACAGTTAATAGTGATATTATTATGCTGTGCTTGCAAACAAAAAACTAACTACTAACCACTATATACTTCTTAATTCGCTCCGCCGTTTCCGCTTCGTCCTTGCCGGGGTCAATCCATTTGACGCCGGGGATGCCGGC